>NZ_JASKYT010000139.1:0-18392 GCF_041028275.1 Streptomyces sp. PU-14G | reverse complement strand
GGGCGGGGGCGAGACCGTTGTCGAGGACGGGCGGGTGGATGCCGCGGACGAGGTCGCGCAACTCGGCCAGTGCGGTGCGGGCGTTGCCGAGTGACTGGTCGAGGAGGTGACGGGCCGCTTCGGTGTCGGCCCGGGAGGGTTCGGGCGCGCTCAGCGCTTCGCGGGCGCGGGTCAGCGCCATCGCGAGGGCGACGAGGCGCACCTGGGCACCGTCGTGCAGGTCCCGTTCGATGCGGCGCAGGGTGGCGGCGGAGTCGCGTACGGCCAGGGCCCGGGTCTCTTCGAGGTCGTGGACGCGCTCGGCGAGGCGGAGCGGGGCGAGCAGGGCGCGGGCCAGGAGCCGTACCAGAGCGGTCAGCCGGCGGGCGGCCCAGCCGGCGAGCGCCAGCAGGACGAGCCCCCCGGCGGCCACCGCCAGGGCGCGCGGCCAGGTGTCGAGGGGTGTGGTGCCGGTGAGTTCGAGTCCGACGTGTCCGTTCTGGCGTACGGCGCGGAACCACAGCGGGTAGGACAGCAGCGCCAGCCCGTAGAGCCGTACGGGCAGGTGCACGGCGAACAGCACCACGCCGAGCGGCGCGTTGACGACGGCGAACGCCGCGCACCGCCAGGTCGCGCCGTCGTGCGCGGCGCGCAGCGGCCCGGGGCGCGGGGGCGCCGGCACGTCTTCGCGCAGGAGCCCGCGTACGAGCAGGCGTTGGAGGTCGGTGAGGGCGCGGACAGCCGTCAGGACGAGGGAGAGGACGGGGATCCCCGCCCTCGTCACGCACAGCGCGGCGCCGAGCGCGACCAGTGCCAGCGCGGGCAGCCCCAGCAGCGCGGGGACGAGCCCCGCCACCGCGTACGCGAGGGCACGCAGCGCCTTCCGTGTCGCGGGGACGCCGCACGTGGGGGAGGTGGCGGTCACGGTCACCGGGCCTGTCTTCGCGAGGTCACGTCTTCGTGGTCGAGTCTTCGTGGGGTCACATTTTCGTGGGGCGAGTCTTCGTGAGGTCACGTCTTCGTGGGGCCACGTCCTCGTGAGTCGAGTCTTAGCGAGGTCACGTCCTCGTGGGGTCGCATCTTCGTGAGGTCGACTCCAGGGGCCAGGGCCGGGGGAGACGCGGCGGACGGCCGCGGAGGACATCGTGCACCGTACGGTCAACGGGGCAGTGCCCGTCGCAGGTGCCCCGGTACCGGTGCCAGGGACGACAGGAGTGTGAGGGCCAGGACCCCGCCGCCGATGCCCGCCCACCCGGTGGCCGGCAGCGCGGCGAGGGAGGCACCGGCGGCCTCCCCCAGCGGCACCGTCACCGCGAGGGCCACGGCGGTGCCCGCGCCGAACCCCGCGAAGGCGACCGTCACCGCCTCCGCGGCCCGCACCCGCACGACCTGCCAGGACGCGGCACCCACCGACCGCAGCAGTGCCACCTCGCGGCGGCGTTCCGCGCTGAGCATCACCAGCGTGTTGGCGGCGGCGAGCGCGGCGAAAGCGGCGTAGAGGACGGTCGCGAACACGTCGACCCACGGCGGTTGGGCCGCGTGCGCGAGCGCCGCCAGCTTGACCAGCGTGAAGGCGACGACCAGCGCCACGGGTGTGACGGCGGAGGACAACCGCCCGGCCTGCGCCCCGATCTGCGCGAAGGCCAGCTGCGTCGCGGCTCCCCCGCCCAGCGCGCGGGGCGCCGTGACCACGCGCAGCGGCCAGAACAGCAGCCGAGCCGCCACCCGCGCCAGGAGTGGGCCCGCGCACCCGACGGCGACCAGATGGGCAAGCAGGACGAGCGGCAGACGCTCGCCGACATCCTCGCGCGGGCCCGCCGCGGTGACCGCCGTCAACAGCGCGGCACCGCACAGCGCGACGAGCGCCAGAGCGCCCCGCACCACGCCCGTCACCGTCAGCCCGCGCCGCGCCCCCGCCGTCTCGGAGAGAGCGTCGGAGGGGCGGGCGCGGGCGGCCCGGTGCGCGGCGAGCAGTCCGCCGAGCTGCGAGGTGACGACCAGCACGCCGCAGGCCGCGAGCGCGGGCGGCCAGCCGACGGTGAGCGGCACGCCGTCCGGTACCAGCCCGTGTGCGGCCATCCCCGCCAGCCAGCCGCGCGCCAGCAGGTCTCCCAGTGCGTAGCCGGCGGGCAACGCGGGAAGCGCGGTGCACAGCACCTCCACGGCGACCGTGCGCCTGATCTGCCACGGCGCCGCGCCCACCGCCCGCAGCAGGGCGTGCTCGCGGGCCCGCTGGGCCACCGCGAGCGCCGTCACCAGCGCGATGACGAAGAGCGAGAGGTAGCCGGTCACCACGGTGAACCCCGCCCCCATGGCGGTCATCTGCTCGCGGACGGCGGCCTCCCGCACGCCTGAGGCCGTCCGCAGCATCGCCACGGAGGCCGTCACGACGGTGGCGGACAGCACCAGCACGGAGAAGACCCCCGCGAACGCGACGGGCCGCGCCCGCAGCGAGGCCCGCGCGAGTCCCGCCGTCATACGGTTGCCTTTCTCGCGTGGCTCCGGGCCGCGGCGGACGGCGGCGTCGGGCCCGGCCCGTGCGGGGCCGTCGACTCCGCGGCTCCCGCCGCCGTCCGACCGGCCAGGGCGCGCATCCGCCCGGCGATGTGCGCGGCGGTCGCACCGCGTCCGCCGTCCGCGGTCCCAGCCAGTTCCTCCACCACCCGGCCTTCGGCCAGGAAGAGCACGCGGTCGGAGTAGGAGGCGGCCACCGGGTCGTGGGTGACCATCAGCACCGTCGCGCCCGAGGTGTCCACCGACCGGCGCAGCAGGGCGAGTACGGTCTCGGCGGTGGCCGGGTCGAGGGCGCCCGTCGGCTCGTCGGCGCAGATCAGCTCGGGCTGGGTGACCAGGGCGCGGGCGAGGGCGACGCGCTGCTGCTGGCCGCCGGAGAGTTCGGCGGGGCGGCTGCCGGCGCGGTCGCCGAGGCCGACGCGCAACAGCGCGTCCGCGGCGCGGGCCCGGTCGGCGCGGCCGGCCCCGCCGCCGGCCAGCCGCAGGGGCAGCCGCACGTTCTGCTCGGCCGTGAGGGCGGGGAGCAGGTTGAACGACTGGAAGACGAAACCGATCCGCTCGCGGCGCAGCCTGGTCAGGGCGCGCCCGCCCATCCTGGTCAGCTCGTCACCGCCGAGCCGCACGCTGCCCCCGCCCGGCCGATCGAGACCGGCCGCGCACTGGAGCAGGGTGCTCTTGCCGGAGCCCGAGGGGCCCATCACCGCGGTGAAGCTGCCCCGCGGCAGCGCCACGTCCGCCCCGTCCAGCGCCCGCACCCGCTGCCGCCGCCGCCCGTAGCAGCGGGTGACCCCCGTCATGACGAGGGCGGGCGCACCGTCGTGGCCGCCGTCGTTGTCTGGCCTGTTTCTCATGGGCACGACGCTACGAACGGGCGGGCCGCGCCACGAGGGAGCCGCCACCCGTATCGGGGGTTCGGAATCACCGAACCCCCCTTCTTACGCCTGAAGCAGTTCCGCCAGCGCGAGCAGGCCCGTGACGCGCACGTCGGGGGCGGGCTCGTGCGCTGCGGCCCACAGGTGGCCCCACGGGCCCCTGACGAGGTGGCAGGTGCGCAGTCCTGCGGCGCGGGCCGGGCCCACGTCGCGGGAGGGGTGGTCGCCGACGTAGAGGGTGGCGGCCGGTGCGCTGCCCGTGGTGGCCAGGACGCGGGCGAAGAAGGCGGGGTCCGGCTTGGCGCAGCCCCACTCCTCGGAGGTGGAGATGGTGGCGGCGGGCAGGTCCATCGCGCGCAGCAGGGCGCCCGCGCGGGCCGTCTGGTTTCCGGCGACGTGCACGGCCGTCCCGGCCTCCACCAGCGCGGTGAGGGCCGGGCGGACGTCCTCGTACAGGTCGGACTCGTCCAGGTGCTCCCCCGACCCGGCGGCCTCCCGCGCGGCGCGCTCCGCGTCCACGTCGATGCCGGGCCGGGCCAGGCGCAGCGCGTCCTGGTTGTCCCGCCCCTGCGCGACGACCGCTCCGACGAGCGCGGACAGGGTGTGCCGGGGCACGCCCAGCCAGTCCGCCCACGAGCCCCAGTAGCGGTCGTCGCGCACGAGCGTCTCGCCGACGTCGAGGACGACGGTGGTGACGCCGGTCAGGTCAGGGTTCACAGCCAGCCGTTTCTGCGGAACGCGCGGTACATGGCCACGCAGGCGACGACGATGACGACGAGGACGAGCGGGTAGCCGAACACCCAGTCGAGCTCCGGCATATGGTCGAAGTTCATGCCGTAGATCCCGCACACCATCGTCGGCACGGCGACGATGGCGACCCACGCGCTGATCTTGCGCATGCCCTCGTTCTGCGCCGTGGACACCTGCGCGAGGTGCGCCTGGAGGATGGAGTCGAGGAGGGCGTCGAAGGACGCGATCTGGTCGGTGACGCGCACCAGGTGGTCGGCGACGTCCCTGAAGTACTTGCGTATCTCCGCGTCGATCAGCCGGTTGGGGCGGGAGGAGAGCAGCTCCAGGGGGCGCGCGAGCGGCTGGGTGGCGCGCTTGAGTTCGAGCAGCTCCCGCTTGAGCTGGTGGATGCGTCCCGTCTCGAAGGCGCCGCCGCCCCGCGCGGAAGGGGCCTGCGGCGCGAAGACGGCGCTCTCCAGGTCGTCGATGTCGGTCTGCACCTCGTCGGCGACCAGCAGATAGTCGTCGACGACCTGGTCGGCGACCGCGTGCAGCACCGCGGCCGGGCCCTGCGCCAGCCGCTCCGGATCGGCCTCCAGCGCCTCCCGCACCGGGCCGAGGGAACCGTGCCTGCCGTGCCGCACGGTGATCACGAAGTCGGTTCCGGCGAAGACGACGATCTCGCCGGTGTCCACCACCTCGCTGCTGGTCGTCAGCTCCTCGTGCTCCACATAGCTGACCGTCTTGAAGACCGCGAACATCATCTCGCCGCCGAAGCCGGAGTGCGAGCCGAACCACTCGGCCTTCGGCCGCTGGTGCGGCTCGATCGCGTTCTCCACCGCCAGCGGATGCAGCCCGAACAGCTCGGTGATGCCCTCGAACTCCGCCTCCGACGGCTCGTGCAGCCCGATCCACACGAAACCGCCCCCACCCGGGCCGGAATCGCCGCCCCTCTTGCGGACGCAGGCCAGCGCCTCCTCGATGCCGCACTCGGCCATCAGCCGCGTGCCCTCGCTGTCGTAGGCGACACAGCTCACCACCGAGGTGCCCAGCGGTGAGCGCACCGGGTGGGAGAGGTCCACCGAGGGGCGCGGCAGGCGGGGCCGCACCACCCGGCGCAGGCTGCGCACCACCGGGACCGTGGGCATGGGGGGCTCCTCGGCTTCCTCGTCGTCGTCGGTCTCCCCCAACTGTGCCCGCAAAACGCGCCCGAATGCGCGGGCCTCGCCCGTACTCCCCCGGGGGTACCGGCGGGTAGGGGGGCGTGCGCCCGGCGGAGTAACCCGCTCTCGTCCTTCCGCCCGACGCGCCGGCCGCTCCGCGGGGGCCACCCTGGGGGACGCGGGCCGCGCCTGCGCGCGAGCGCGCACCCACGGGGAGCAGTCCACGCGCGAGAAGGAGGGTGCCGGATGGCCGCGACCCCACGCTCCACGGTCTCCCGCGACCTGACGACGTTCGGGTCCCGCTGGGCGGGTGCCGAACTGCGCGGCGACATCGCCGCGTTGGAGGCGCTGCTGACCGACGACTTCGTGGCCGTCGGCCCCCGCGGCTTCCTGCTGGACAAACGCCGCTGGCTGGCACGGTACGAGACGGGGGCGCTGGTGCACGACCTGTTCACCTGGCACACCGAACACCTGCGCCGCCATGGCGACGGCGCCGTCCTCCTCGGCGTCCAGAGCCAGCAGTCCGTCTACGAGGGCCGCGACGTCGACGGCCACTTCCGCGCCACCCATCACCTCACCACGGCGGCCTCCGCAGGCACCTCCGCCACCGCCGCCACCGCGCGCCCCACATGGCGCCTGGCCGCCCTCCATCTCTCCCCGATCGAGGGAACCCCGCCCGAGTCGCTGGCGGGCCTCACCGCCCAAGGCGGGCGGAGTCAGGCGCAAGCGGCCGGCTCGACCCGGCGCGGGGTCAGCGAGCGGTAGGTGTGGCCCAACTCGCGGCCGAGGACCCGTGCCGTCACCGGCCGCCGCGGCTGAACGCGCGGACGACCTCGCGGATGACGGCTCCGAGCACGGTGCGGAAGAACCACCTCACGCCGTCAGTTCCCGGGCGCGCTCCTGGGTGAGGTAGGCGTCGGTGGCCTCCATGTCCTGGAGGGTGGCGGGACGCCGGGAGAGGAACCCGGTGCGCAGGAAGTCGTCACCGGTCAGCGCGTTGAGGTTCCAGTTGGCCACCGTGCGCGCCTTGGCCGTGAAGGTCGGCAGTGCCATCAGGTGGTAGCCGCGGGCGATGACCTGGGCGGGAAAACCGGAGACCTCGTACCCGAGGGGCCTGGCGACCGCGTCGGTGCCGCCGAGGTCGACGACCAGCCCCAGATCCTTGTGCCGGTAGGGCGTCATCGGCTCCCCGCGCAGCGAGGCGAGCAGGTTGCGTGCCATGTGCTTGCCCTGGCGGCTGGCGTGCTGCGCCGTGGGCGGGCAGACGGCGCCGCCGACCTTCGTCAGGTCGGGCACGGCCGCCGCGTCACCCAGCGCGTAGAGCCCCCGGTGCCCCGGCACGGTGAAGTCGGCGTTCACCACCAGACGGCCCTTCATCGTCTCCGCGTCGAGCGTGCCGATGAGCGGGCTCGCGGCGACCCCGGCCGTCCAGATGAGCGTGCGGGAGGGCAGCACCCGGTTGTCCGTGAGGGTGATCCGCCGCTCCTCCGCCTTGGCGACGGAGACGCCCAGCGACACGTCCGTGCCGCGCTCCCGCAGGATCTGCTGGGCGCGCCGGCCCAGTCTCGCTCCCAGCTCCGGCATCAGCTTCGGAGCGACGTCGAGAAGGTGCCATCTGATCAGGTCGGGATCGAGCCGCGGGTAGCGGCGCGCGGCGGAGTTGGTGAGCCGCTGGAGGCAGGCGACCGTCTCGGTGCCGGCGTAACCGCCTCCGACGACCACGAACTGCAGCCGCTCGGCCTTCTCCTGCTCGTTGGTGCTGGCCGCGGCGAGGTCGAGCTGGGCGATGACGTGATCGCGCACGTACGCGGCCTCGGCGAGCGTCTTCATGCCGCGGGCCTGCTGGGTGAGGCCGGGGATGTCGAAGCTGCGGGTGACGCTGCCGGGGGTGAGGACCAGGTGGTCGTAGCGGTAGTTCTGGGTCTCACCGCTGATCAGCCGCACGACACACACCTTGTCGTGGGTGTCGATGCCGATCACCATGCCGGGGATGATCGAGGTCCTGTGCAGCAGCCTGCGCAGCGGGGGCGCGACGGACTGCGGGGTGAGCACCCCGGCGGCCACCTGGGGCAGCAGCGGCAGGTACAGCTGGTAGCTGGCGGGGGTGACGAGGGCGATCTCGGCCTCTTCGGGCCGCAGACCACTCTCCAGCCCGCGTGCGCACTCGACTCCGGCGAAGCCGCCGCCGACGATCAGAATTCTGGTTCGCTCCATGGCTGCACCCGCAACGGTTGGCGTGCGTATGGCGTACTTGCCCTTTTCGTCCTCCCGGACAGCCTGGCACGGGGCGGCGGGGGCCGCCACCGCTGCCGAAGACCGCGCGGGGCGAGGACCGCACGGCCACCGCTGCCGAAGACCGCGCGGGGTGAGGGCCGGGTGCCGCCCCCGCCCCTCGTCGTCCTCACCCCGCGCGACCAACCGTCACGCCGCCGGAGCCGTCACCGGCCGACGCCGGAGCCGCCGTCACCGGCCGACGTCGGAGCCGTCCTCGGGCCACACCGCGACGACCGAGGGCCGCACGTACTTCCCCGGCCCGTCGGGCCAGGCGGACGCGGGCTTCTCGACGGAGGCGCCGTCCACCTCGCCCGGGTGCTGGACCGAGACGAGGACGCGGCGGTCCTGGACCAGCGGCCCGCACGTCTCCGCGCCCGTCGGAACGGTCAGGAACTGCCGCACCTGCCCGCGCCGCTCCCCTGCGGTGGCGACACCGAACAGCCCGTCGTGCGAACCCAGCTCGTTGCCGTCCGTGGACAGCCACAGGTTGCCGTAGTCGTCGAAGGTGACGTTGTCCGGGCAGGAGATCGGGCTCACCTCGTCCTTGGGGAAGCCGCCGAAATAGGTGCCCGGGTCCTCGGGGTCACCGCACACCAGGAAGAGGCGCCACGAGAAGCGCAGCGACTGGGGATCGTCGCCGCGCTCGGCGAACTCCAGCACCTGCCCGTGCTTGTTGGCCCGGCGCGGGTTCGCCTCGTCGGGGCCCGCCTTGCCCGCCGTGCCCCGGTCGGTGTTGTTGGTCAGCGCCACGTACACCCGCCCTGTACGCGGGGAGGGCTCGATGTCCTCGGGGCGGTCCATCTTGGTGGCGCCCGCCTTGTCGGCGGCCAGCCGGGTGAAGACGTAGACCTCCTCCGCGCTCATGCCCTCGACGAACGACCTGTCGCCCGCGGCCAGCGGAATCCACCGGCCCGTGCCGTCGAACTCGCCGTCCTCGGGCAGCGTGCCCTTCCCGTCGATCTCGTCGGCGGGGCTGTTCCCGGTCAGCTTGGCGACGTAGAGGGTGCCCTCGTCCAGCAGGGAGAGGTTGTGGCGGCGGTCCTCGGCGCTCTTGCCGCGGCGCATCGTCTTCTTCGAGACGAACTTGTAGAAGTAGTCGAAGCGCTCGTCGTCGCCCATGTAGACGACCGCGTGCCCGTCCCGCGTCAGCCGCGGCTGCGCCGCCTCGTGCTTGAAGCGGCCGAGCGCGGTGTGCTTGCGGGGCGTGGAGTCGGGGTCGTACGGGTCGACCTCGACGACCCAGCCGAAACGGTGGACCTCGTTGGGCTCCTTCGTCAGGTCGAACCTCTCGTCGAACCGCTCCCAGCGCCGCTGGCTCGCCCCGCCGACGACGCCGTATCGCTTGAGGGTGGCCGCCCGCTCGGGATCGGTGACCTTCTCCGCATGGGCGAAGTACTGGTTGAAGTTCTCCTCGCCGGAGAGCACCGTGCCCCACGGAGTGGTGCCGCCCGAGCAGTTGTTGAGGGTGCCCAGCACCCGGCGCCCGCGCGGGTCAGCGGAGGTGCGCAGCAGGCGGCTGCCCGCCGCGGGGCCCGTCACCTCGAACGGGGTGGTGGCGGTGATCCGCCGGTTGAGCGGGTGGCGCGGCACGGCCCGCAGCGTGCCGGTACGCCGCTGCCCCGCGACGGCGACCACGGACAGGCCGTGCGCCGCCCAGGCGATCTCCACCTGTTCGCGCGTGGGCTCGTCCGGGTCGTACCCCGCGAACATCAACTCCTCGTTCGTGTACTCGTGGTTGGCCACGAGCAGCTGGTCGGCGTCGTCCCCGTGGCCCCTGCCCCCGCGGGAGTGGAGGGGCAGCAGCGTGAGGAAGTCGTTGTTGTAGCCGAACTGGCCGGCTTGCGCCTCGGCGCTCTGCCGCGTCGGATCGAAGGCGGGGGCCCCGCGCAGAATCGGTTCCCCCCACCGGATCACCACGTTCTGCCCGTACCCCTCGGGCACGGTCACCTTGTCCGCCGTGTTCGGCGCCACGGGCGTGAAGCGCAGTCCCCTGGGAGCCCTGCCGTGCTTGCGGCCCTTGCCCGTCGGGACAGCGGCGGAGGCCGGTGCCGCGCCGGGGCCCGCGACAGCGCCGGTACCGACCGCTGTCGCGGCCCCCACCACGGCGCCGGCGCGCAATACCGAACGGCGCGAGAGGGCGCGGGCGATGACGTCACCCGCGTACTCGTTCGCACTGGTGTTGGGCACCTCGTGGAAGCAGGCGTCACCGCAGCGGTAGCGGCAGGTCATCGCTGATCTGCCACCCGGGTGCGAGGTGAGCAGCGGCAACGGCTTTCGCATCGTCCATCCTCCGGTCTGTGCGTCGTACGCCGACGAGACGCTAGGCCCACGGGCACTCCGGCGTATGACACCGGAATGAACCCCGGCTGAACAGGCACCCGGGTCCGCCCGGGCGGGCCCCGAGGGGGCGCGGGGAACCGCGCGACCGACCCCACGCCACCCGCGGGCCGCCACCCGCTGTGAGCAGTGGCCCGCTGCGAACAGCCGCCCGCCGTGAACAGCCGCCCGCGGTGAACAGTGGCGCCCCCGGTGAACAGTGGGCACCCCGTGCCGGACGGGATCCGCAGGAGCCTCCTGGGCGACGAGGCGCGAAGGGCACCGGTCGAGGGGGCGAGGGGCGGAGGTCTACGGCGAGGGGCGGAGGTTTACGGCGAGGGCGCGGGGTCGCCGTCGCCCTCCTCGTCCCAGGCCAGCCGCACGGCCTCCGTGTGGGCGATCGTCTCGCCGATCCACTCGGGCGCGAGCGAGGTCTTCGCGTAGTCGCGGGCGCAGGGCAGACAGGCGTACGCGCTGCCGCCGGGCCCCGAGCCCGTCTCGATGATCGCGATCAGCGCCCGGTGCCTCACCGGCAGATCACAGCGGCAACACGTGCCCGGGTTGGGCCCTTCGGCCTCCACCCCGCCACCTCCTTCACCGTCACTGGCGTCGCTCCGTCGCCACATTGCACACGACGCGCCCGCCGCATCACCGTGCGTCACCTCGCGGCGCGGCGGCCTCCGCAGCGGCCAGCCTCCCCCGTACGGGGCCAACGCTCCCCGCACGCCACATCGTGCCCGCGTCGCACCCGCTTGTGGCCGTTGTCGTCGTCTCCGTGCACACGTGTAGCCGTTTGATGACCGTTGTTCTTCTTCCGCGACGCCCCCCGGCGCGAGTGACACCCGCCGCCTCGCCTTGACGCGCCTATGGCCGACCGCAGGGCGCGGGGCGGGAAAAGGGGTGGCGGACGGCCGATAGGATTCGGGTATGGCGGCCACTGGATCAGAGCAGGCGGGGACGAAGGCGTACTACGTCTCGACCCCCATTTACTACGTGAACGACGCTCCCCACCTGGGCCACGCCTATACGACCGTCGCGGGCGACGTGCTCACCCGCTGGCACCGCCAGCGCGGCGAGAAGGTGTGGTACCTCACCGGCACGGACGAGCACGGTCAGAAGATCATGCGCACCGCGGAGGCCAACGGGGTCAGCCCGCTGGAGTGGTGCGACAGACTCGTCGAGGAGTCCTGGAAGCCCCTGTGGGAGCACCTCCAGATCGCGAACGACGACTTCATCCGCACGACGGAGAAGCGCCACACCGACCGCGTCCGGGAATTCGTCCAGGACCTGCACGACCGGGGCGAGATCTACCAGGGCGGCTACGAGGGCCCGTACTGCGTACCCTGCGAGGAGTACAAGACCTACGGGGAACTCCTCGACGGAGAGGGAGAGTACGAGGGGCTGAAGCTCTGCCCCATCCACAAGAAGCCCGTGGAGATGCTGAAGGAGGAGAACTACTTCTTCAAGCTCTCCGCCTACGGCGAGCGGCTGCTGGCCCACTACGAGGCGCACCCGGAGTTCATCCAGCCCGAGTCGGCGCGCAACGAGGTCGTGCAGTTCGTGCGGCAGGGCCTGGAGGACCTGTCGATCTCCCGCTCCACCTTCGACTGGGGCGTCAAGATCCCCTGGGACGACAAGCACGTCATCTACGTGTGGATCGACGCGCTCCTCAACTACGCCACCGCCGTCGGCTACGGAAGCGACCAGAAGAAGTTCGAGGAGACCTTCCCCGCCGACGTGCACCTCGTCGGCAAGGACATCCTCCGCTTCCACGCCGTGATCTGGCCCGCCATGCTGATGGCGAACGGCCTGCCGCTGCCCAAGCGCATCGCCGCCAACGGCTGGCTGATGGTCGGCGGCGAGAAGATGTCCAAGTCGAACCTGACGGGCATCTCCCCGCACGAGCTGACCGACCACTTCGGTGTCGACGCCTACCGCTGGTACTTCCTGCGGGCCATCGCCTTCGGCCAGGACGGCTCCTTCTCCTGGGAGGACTTCTCCGCCCGCTACACCAGCGAGCTCGCCAACGACTACGGCAACCTCGCCTCGCGCGTGGCCGCCATGGTCGGCAAGTACTTCGACGGAACGCTGCCGGAGCCCGCCGCGCAGGGTGAGGCCGAGCAGGCCATCACCGACGGCCTGGCCCGGGCCGTACGGGAGGCGGACGAGAAGCTCGGGGAGCACCTCGACTTCGCGGGCGGCATCGCCGCGGTCTTCGACTTCATCAAGCAGGTCAACGGCTACCTGACCGAGCAGGCGCCGTGGAAGGTCGCCAAGACGGCGTTTGCCGAGGCCGCTGACGCGGCGGACTCCGCCGAGGCGCAGGCGCGGCTGGCCACCATCCTCTACACCGCCGCCGAGTCGCTGCGCGCCTGTGCGGTGCTGCTCAACGCGGTGATGCCGGAGTCCAGCGCCAAGCTGTGGGAGTCCCTGGGCGCCGAGCCGGCCCTGGGCGCCCTCGCGGACCAGCCCCTCGCCGAGGCGGGCCGCTGGGGACAGCTCCCCGCCGGCACGACCATCACCAAGGGCGCGGCCCTCTTCCCCCGGCTGGAGGAGACGAAGTAGAGCCCGCCTGCCATGGTGAGCCCCGCTCGCACGGGCGGGGCTCAGCGGGCCGGATACGGGCGCCACCCGGTGGTCGGCACGCTGAACCCCAGCGGCTCCGGCAGTACCAGCGGCTGGCCGAAGATGCCCTTTCCTGTCTCCACGTAGCATCGGCCGTCGAGCTGCAACACGTGCCATGTGGCGTCGTTGGGGTCGACGATCACATAGACCGGCACCCGACCGCCGCATAACGGCCCCGTTTGTCCTCGTAATCCCGCTTGATGGCGGTCCGGGTCGTGGAGACGGTCTCCACAACGGCGAGCACGATCTGTGTCGGCCAGTCGGGGTCCGCGTCGTCGGCAGGCCGGTCCTCACTCCGGACGACCACGGCGTCGGCGCGGGGCCGGTAGTCGTCGGCCACCAGCAGACCTCGCTCGGACCACGCCTCGAACGGGTCGGGTACATGGCGGACGAAGGTACGTCCCGGAATGTCGTGCACATGCCCCGGATTCGCCTGCATCACGAGCTCTCCGTCCAACAGCTCGACGTGCAGACCGTCCGGCACCTCGAGCTCGTGCCACATGCTGAGCAGCGGGTTGCTCTTCGTCACGACGGCTCTCCCCTTTTCCGGCGTTCGAGGGCGCCGTCCCCGTACACCGGCAGGCACGCCGTGTCGACGGGTTGCGTGAAGGGAGCGGGGAGCAGCAGTTCGTCGCCGTACTTGCCGCGCAACCGGCCCTGGTACTCGCCGTCCCGCGGGTGGGTGAAGAGCGCCCAGTCGCCGCCGCGCGGGTCGAGGACGAGCAGGGTGCGCACGCCCGCCGCCGCGTACCAGCCGTTCTTGGCGCTGACGTCCTTCGCCTTCTCCGACTTGGAGATCACCTCGACGGCCAGTTCGACGTCACCGGGGTCGACGAGCCATTCGTCGTCCTCGTCCCACTCCGTTGGCAGGACGACCAAGTCGGGGGTGCAGTAGTCCTCCGGGTCGCCAGGCAGGGCGATGGATGACACCTCATACAGGTCGATCCCGCCCGGTAGCTGCGGTGTGAGCAGGTGGCGCAGTCGCCTGATCGTTCCCGCGTGCTTGCCGCGCGGGGTCGGGGACATCACGAGTTTCCCTCCCAGGATCTCCACGCGCAGGCCGGTCGCCCTCTCGATCTCCTCCGCGACCTCGCGCAGGTTGCCGGGCCGGGGGCTCAGGGCGGGCACCGTCATGGTCGTTCGCCTCCACGTGGTGGCAGGGCGGGCTGCGTACGGGTCCACAGTAGCGGGCACGCCACGGGCCCGGGTCCCTCTTCGGTCGAGGGGCCCGGGCCCGTGGGGCGTCCGCGGCGGCGGAAGGCCGCGCGCTACTGCGCGGGCTTCACCTGCGGGGGCTTGCGCACCGACAGGTGCAGCTCGCGCAGCCGCTTGTCGTCGACCTCGCTGGGGGCGCCCATCATCAGGTCGAGGGCGTTGTTGTTGAGCGGGAAGGCGATGGTCTCGCGGATGTTGGGCTCGTCCGCGAGCAGCATCACGATGCGGTCGACGCCGGGGGCGATGCCGCCGTGCGGCGGGGCGCCGAACTGGAAGGCGCGGAGCATGCCGCCGAAGTCGCGCTCGACGTCCTCCTTGGAGTAGCCGGCGATCCCGAAGGCCTCGAACATGATCTCCGGCTCGTGGTTCCTGATGGCGCCGGACGACAGCTCGACGCCGTTGCAGACGATGTCGTACTGCCAGGCGAGGATGTCCAGCGGGTCCTTGGTGCGCAGCGCCTCCAGGCCGCCCTGCGGCATGGAGAACGGGTTGTGCGAGAACTCGATCTCGCCGGTCTCCTCGTCCTTCTCGAACATCGGGAAGTCGACGATCCAGCAGAAGCGGAAGACGTTCTCCTCGAAGTGTCCGGCGCGCTTGGCCGCCTCGACACGGACCGCGCCCATGATCTTGGAGACCTCGTCGAACTCGCCGGCCCCGAAGAAGACCGCGTGCCCCGGTGCCAGGCCGAGCGCCTCGGTCAGCGCCTTGACGTCGTCCTCGGTGAGGAACTTCGCGATCGGGCCTGAGAGCGAGCCGTCCTCGGCGACCCGCACCCAGGCCAGGCCCTTGGCGCCCTGCTCGACGGCGAAGTCGCCGAGGGAGTCGAAGAACTTGCGCGGCTGGGAGGCCGTGTCGGGCACCGGCAGCGCGCGCACGTGCTTGTCGGCGAACGCCTTGAAGCCGGATCCTGCGAAGAGGTCGGAGACGTCGGCCAGCTCCAGCCGGGCGCGCAGGTCCGGCTTGTCGGAGCCGTACTTGACCATGGCCTCGCGGAACGGGATGCGCGGGAAGGGCGAGGTGACCTCGCGGCCCTCGCCCAGCTCCTGGAACAGCTCGGTCATCACCGTCTCGATGACGGCGAAGACGTCCTCCTGCTCGACGAAGCTCATCTCCATGTCGAGCTGGTAGAACTCGCCGGGCGAGCGGTCGGCGCGGGCGTCCTCGTCGCGGAAGCAGGGCGCGATCTGGAAGTAGCGGTCGAAGCCGGCGATCATCAGCAGCTGCTTGAACTGCTGCGGCGCCTGCGGCAGCGCGTAGAACTTGCCCGGGTGGATGCGGGAGGGCACGAGGAAGTCGCGGGCGCCCTCGGGCGAGGTGGCCGACAGGATCGGGGTGGCCAGCTCGTTGAAGCCCTGGGCCACCATCTTCTCGCGGATCTTCGCGATGACCTGCGAGCGCAGCATGACGTTGCGGTGCATGCGCTCGCGGCGCAGGTCGAGGAAGCGGTACTCCAGCCGGCGCTCCTCGTTGACGCCGTCCTCGGCGTTGATGGTGAAGGGGATCTGCTCGGCGCCGCCCAGCACCTCCACCTGGGAGACCTCGACCTCGATCTCGCCGGTGGGCAGCTCGGGGTTGACGTTCTCCGCGCCGCGCGCGGTCACCGTGCCGTCCACCCGGACGACGGTCTCCTTGGACAGCGAGCTGAGCTTGGCGTCCAGCTCACTGGACTCGTCGCGGACGACGAGCTGCACGATGCCGTAGTGGTCGCGCAGATCGATGAAGAGGATGCCGCCCAGGTTCCGACGATTGTGCAGCCAGCCGCTGAGGCGGACGTCAGTGCCGACGTCCGTGGCGCGAAGCTGGCCGCAGGTGTGGGACCGGTACCGATGCATCATTCATCCAAGTCGTTCGGCTCAAGGGTCACAGTGGAATACCCCTCAGAGTACCGCCCTGGGCTACCCTGCCTCGCCCCCGTTTCCGCAACCCGACGGACTCTGCATAAAGTGGTGCAATGCGCACCGACGACGCCCTGGCAGCCCTGGGCGCGGGCCTGTGGACCTGGGACGACGCCACAGGCCTGGTGACGCTCGACACCCGCGCGGCGCGCCTGCTCGGAGTCGACGACCCCGCGGGATCTGCGGGAGCCGGGGAACCGACGGGCTCTGCGGGACCTGCGGGAGCCGGGGAGCCGACGGGGTCTGTGGGAGCCGGGGAACCGGCGGGATCCGCGGGGCCCGTGCAGTCGGCGGGACCGACCGTAACGCCCCCGCCGTCCGAGACCCCGCCCGGGGACGGAGCGGTGGGCGGGCGCGCGCCACGTACCGACACCCACCTCACCCTCTCGGGCAGCGCCGTCCGCTCCCACCTGCACGCCGTGGACTACGTGGGCTTCCAGAGCATCGTCACCCTCGCGCTCGCCGAGGAGACCACCGCCGAGGCGCTGCTGCGGGTGGTGGACGCGGACGGGGCGGTCGTGCGGACCGTCCGCACCGTCGTGCGCCCCGCGCCGCGCGCACCCGCCGGAAGCGGGCCGCAGGCGGAGGGCGCGCCGGGGCTGGTCGGCCTCCTGTACGCGGTGCCGGAGCCGGACGAGCCCCCCGCGCAGCAGGCCGCTGGTCCGCTGACCCGGGCGGCTCCCGGCGACCGTACGGGCCGGCGGCAGGCCGCGGACGGGCCGCAGGCGCGCGGCCCCGCGGACGAGTGGGACTGGCGCCGCAACCGGGAGGCCTTCCTGCTGGACGCCGGGCGTGCGCTGGCCGAGGCGTACACCACAGCGGACGTGCTGCGGGTCGCCGCGTCGCTGGCCATGCCGGGCTTCTCGCCCGACGCGCTCGCCGTCTTCTGCGTCAGCGGCGACCAGCTCACCGTCTACGGCGCCTCGCCCGGCGCCCCGGCGCGGCCCGGATACCCCTACGGTCCAGGGCACCCGTACGGGCCCGGCGGCGGCCTCGGCCCGCCCGGCAGCGGGGCCCGACTGCGGCTCACCGACGACGACCCGGCCGCGGAGGCCGTCCGCACCGGCCGCGCCCTCTACCTGCTCGACCCCCGGGAGTACGCGGACCGCTTCCCCGCCGCCCGCCCCACCGAGACGCAGCCGGGCCGTACCGCCTGGGCCTTCCTGCCGCTGACCGTCGCGGGCCGCACCATCGGCGCCTGGATGGCGGCCTTCGCCCAGCCCGTCGCCTTCACACCGGACGAGCGCGCCGTGCTGACCACCGTCGCCCGGATGCTCGCCCAGTCGCTGTCGCGGGCCCTGCTGAACGAGTCGGAGCGCGAGCTGTCCGCCCGGCTCCAGCGGGCGATGCGGCCCGCGCACAGCCCCGCCGTCCCCGGCATGGACCTGGCGGCGCGCTACGTGCCCACCGGCGGCGGCCTCCAGATCGGCGGCGACTGGTACGACGTGATCCCCCTGCCCTCGGGCAGGACCGCCCTGGTCATCGGCGATGTGCAGGGCCACGACGTGCGCGCTGCGGGGATCATGGGCCAGTTGCGGGTGGCCGTGCGGGCCTACGCCTCGGAGGGCCACCATCCGGACGCGGTCCTCTCCCGCGCCTCCCGCTTCCTGCACGGCATGAGCGCCGGTGAACGCGTCAACGCGCCCCCGCCCTCGGCCCCCGCCGAGGAGGCGGCGGGCTTCCCGCCCGAGGCCGGAGCGGGCGAGGAGGAGCCCGAGTACGCCGATCCGCGCTTCGCCACCTGCCTCTACGTGGAGGTCGACCCCGCCACCGGCACCCTGGACGTCGCCCGCGCGGGACACCCCGACCCGGCCGTCCAGCTCCCCGACGGGCCGATGATGGTGCGCCCCACCGCGGGCGGCCTCCCGCTCGGCATCGAACCCGACTCCGACTATCCGGTCACCCGGCTGGTCCTGGAGCCCGGTGAACGGCTGCTGATGTGCACCGACGGGCTGCTGGAGGCCGGCGGGCACGACCAGGAGACCGGCTGGGAGCGGATCAACGAGGTCGTCGAGAGGCTGCGCACGCGGCCGGACGACGGCGAGGCGGAGGCCGGCCCCGAACCCGAACCCGGCTCCGGACCCGGCCTCGAACAGGTCGCCGATGCGCTGATCCGTGCGGCGCACGGCGACGAGTGCGGCGCACCGGCGCGTACGGCGGCGCCCCCGCTCACTCCGCGCCGCGAGGACGACATCGCGCTGCTGCTCCTGTCGCGCGGCGCACGTGCCGCGGGCCTGCCGGCCGGGGGGACACCCGTCTCGGCACGCCGCACCGTGATGCAGGTCGCGCAGGCCCAGCCCGACCGGATCGCCACCGCCCGTCACCAACTGCGCGACCTGCTGCACGACTGGGCCGATCCGGAGCAGGTGGACGGCGCCGTGCTGATGCTGTCCGAGATGCTGACCAACGTGCTCGTCCACACCGACGGGGACGCGACGCTGGTCGCCCAGATCACCGCACCGGACGCGGGGGCTGTGCCGGGCGGCGCGCAGGGCGGTAGCCAGGAGCGCACGTTGCGGGTCAACGTCTCCGACGCCAGCGACGAGCTGCCGCACCGCCGCAGCCCCGGCGAGCTGGCCTCCTCGGGCCGCGGTCTGATGCTGCTGGGCATGCTCGCCGACCGGTGGGGCGTGGACCCGCGGGGCGAGGGCAAGTGCATCTGGTTCGAGATGCAGGAGGCCGACCCGGCGGCGAAGGACGTCGAGGAGGCGGCGGAGCCGTCACTGGACCAGTGGGAGGCGTGGGACCTCTCGGCCATCGACGACGACTGATCCGGGGTCGGTTCGGGGCGGGGCGAGGCGGTTCGGGCC
>NZ_JASKYT010000138.1:0-14874 GCF_041028275.1 Streptomyces sp. PU-14G | reverse complement strand
CCCGGACACGGTCGCCCCCGCCCCCGCCCCTGCTCCCGCCGGGGTGGCACCGCACGAGGAGATTCCCGCTCTCTACCGGCCCGAGGGACTGGCCCGTGGCGGGTTCCGGCGCCTGAGGGCGGAGCTCAGCCCGCGGCTGACGGGCGCGCCGCTGCTGCGGCACGCCCTCCGCGTCGGCATCGGCACCACCGTCGGAGAGGCCGCGGGCCGCGCCCTCGGCGACTTCTGGGGCCACGGCCTTCCCGCCCACGGATTCTGGGCGGCGCTGACGACGATGCTCGTCCTCTTCCCCGACTACCAGCACACGTTCGCGCGCGGCTGGAGCCGCCCTGTCGGCTCCATCGCGGGTGGTTTCCTCGCCTGGGGACTGCTCCAGTTCTCCTGGTCGCACGGCGCGCTCGCGCTCGCCACCGTCGCCTTCGCCGCCGTGACGTTCGTCGTGCTGCGCACGGGCCAGCACACGCTGAACCTCGTCCTGACCGCGTGGATCGTCTTCCTGTTGCACCAGATGGGGACCGCGCAGAACCTGGTGGCGTGGGGACGCCCCGCCGACACCGTGCTCGGCGCGGTCATCGCCCTGGTGATCTTCCTGCTGCTCCCCACCTGGCACCACCACCGCATTCCCGACCTGCTCGCACGCTGGCTGCGGACGCAACAGCGCCTGCTGCCCGTCCTGCTGACCGGCTACACGGACGCCTCCACCACCGACCGGGCCGAGCTGGAGCAGCTGCGCGGCGCCGCCCGCCGCGCCCGCGAAGAGCTGGAGTCCGCCATCGGCCACCTGCCCCACGAGCCGCGCGGCCACCGGGCCCGCTGGAGCGCCGCCGAGCTGACCCGCATCACGTCGTCCGTCTTCGCCGTGACCCGCTGCACGGCTTTGCTGACCGAACACCTGCCGGGGAACAGCACCGAAACCGTCCCCGAACTCGCCGAGTTCGCCGCTCCACTGCGCGACCACCTCGCCGCGCTGGAGGCACTCGCAGCGGACGGAGAGTCCGTACGCCCGGGAGAACTGCGCGCGCTGTTCACCGCGCTGTCGGCGAAGAGCGGTCTCGCCTGGGTGGTCGACCCCGCCGCACCCAACACCGTCTCCACGCCCCGGGCGAGAGCGCTCGCCACCTGCCTGCGCACGGTGCTCGCCCTGGAATCCCTCGCCGCGGACCTCACGCCGCCCAGCGGCCCCGAACGCGATCCCCGGGACCACGCGCGTCGTCCCGGAGGACACACCGGCCGCCCCCAGGGCCGCGCCCGCCACGCACGTCACGCGGCGCACGCCCCCGCGTGAGGTCTCCGCGTGAGGCCTCCGCGTGAGCTCTCCGCGTGAGGTCTTCGCGTACGCCCCCGCGGCGACGCGCCCTCATCGCTCGCTCTCACCGCCAGGGGGTGCCGCCGCTCGGCGGCGCGGCAGATGCTGTGCCGCCGACGGCGGCGCGGCAGCCGCTGTCGGCGTCGGGTCCGCAGGCCCGAGCAACCGCGCCATGGCGGCGGCATCCCGCACCGCCGCGTCACCGCAACAGTTGTTGAACAGGACGTGGACCTGCTCCGCGCGCTCGGCCAGTGCCCGCAACCGGGGCAGCCACTCGGCCAGTTCGCTCTCGCTGTACGCGTACCGGAACCGTTCCTCCTTGCTCCCGGTGCCCCAAGCGGCGCTGCGCCCGTGGAACCGCACGACGGACAGCCGGGACGAGGTGACGTGCGCCGTGGGCGGCACCGAGGACGGCAGCGTCTGGATCATGTCGACGGCGACGGCGGCCATGCCGTACCGCTCCAGCAGCGCGGCCGTGTCCTCCGACCGCCCCTCCTGCCACCACGCGGGATGCCGGAACTCGACGGCGACGGGCCAGCCTTCCGTCCGGCGGGCGGTCGCCGCCAGAAACGCCTCGGCCCGCTCACCTGGCCGGAACCACGGCGGAAACTGGAACAGCACGCTCCCCAACCGTCCCGCTTGCCACAAGGGTGTGATCCCGTCGGCGAACCGTGCCCACACCTCGTCCAGCACGCCCGGATCGCGCGCGTCGGCCGGCAACCCGCCCGGCATCACCGCACTCCGCGTGGGGTGGCCGGTGAGCAGGGAGAACGCCTTCACGTCGAACACGAACCCGTCCGGTGTCCGCTCCGCCCACAATCGGCTGTTCCGCTCGCCGGGCAGGGCGTAGTAGGTGGCGTCGACCTCGACGACCGGAAACCGCTCGGCGTAGTACCGCAGCCGCCCCTCGGCACCCCGCCGCCCCGCCGGGTACCAACCACTCGCGACCAGCCTGCGATCGGTCCACGAACACGTGCCCACAAGGATGTCGCCCATGCCGCCGCCGGTTACCCACCCGGCTGCCGGACAGACCCACCGCGGCGGCGTCGTTCCAGCCGGTGGCGCGCCCGCCTTCGGTCACGTCATGGCCCGCCTCCGGCTCCGCCTCCCTCGGCAGCGAGGACGTCCCCGTACCAGACCGGATGTGGTCCTGGGCGACAAGGCGTACCCCTCCCGCGCGATCCGCGAGCACCTGCGCAAGTGCGGAATCCGGGCGGTCGTCCCCGTTCCTGCCGAGCGACGCGGTCACCGGCTGCGGCGCGGCAGCCGAGGCGGCAGGCCCCCCGCCTTCGACCGCGAGGCGGACAAGCAACGCGACACCGTCGAACGTTGCCTCACCCGCCTGAAGCAGTGGCGGTGCATCGCCACCCGCTACGAGAAGATCGCAACCATCTACCTGGCCGGACGCCACGTCGTAGGGTCTTCCTCCGGGCCGCACGCTGCTCCGCACGCCGCCCAGTTCGCTCCTCGCCGTCCGCCGACCGTGTCAGGTACGCATGGTTGTCCTCGATGAGGTGGTCCAGCGCGTCTCTGGCGGCGACGAGGCCGTCGATGTCCTCGGACAGCCGGGCTCGTTCGCGGTCCATGATCTCCAGTGCCCGCCGCGCCCTGTCCTCTGCGGGGCCGGACAGGACGACCCTGCCCAGCCCCGCTGCTTGCTGCTGCTCTCTCTCACCTGCTGAGCGTGCATGAGCCTCCCACGCACACCAGGAGGGGGCGGCGGCACCGTGGTCGGAGCCCCCTGAGAAGAGCGGAGAGAAGGACCCCGCGCTTCTGGGAACGACTACCGACCGGGAAGTCCACCGCCTTGTGTTCGGCAATGCCGGGTGTCAGGAGAAGACGACCGAGCGCAGTTGCAGACGGTCACTCGCGCCCTTTCCTGGCGGCAGGACGTAATAGGCGCCTTCGCAGTCGGCGTCGACGAAGACGGTGGCGGTGGCGTCCGTGTGGTTCTTGGGCGCACTGGAGGCGGAACCGGGAGCGGATCCCGGTGCAGGGAGGTCGATGCACTGGCCGCTGTCCGGATGGTTCAGGAAACCGACGGCCTCGTATCCCTCCTCGGTGGTGTACGTGTAGCGGAACTGCCCGGTCGCGGCTGACGCCGAGTTCGGCAGCGCCACGAGGAGAACGAGAGCGCTGGCCGCGGCACCGACGGCCGCAGTGGCAGAACGAAGGAACATGGGAAGAGGGACCTCTCGTGAATAGCGGCCTGGTCAAGGCCAGCGATGCCCTGTCCCGTCCGTTCTACGCGCAATGTCCCCCTAACGGGCCTGCGGCATCGACGTGTTCGGCCGCGTACCCACACCAGTGGTCACCACCCGCCGACGCGCCGCCATGGCCGTGGTCTTGATCCCCTTGGCCGTGGCCTGGCCTTGGCGTTGTCACTGATTTTCGTGGTTTCACTGACCCGCATGCGTTCGGTGGACGCGCCCAGGCGATTGCCGGCTCAGGGACACGGAAAGGGCCGACGGCGCCTGTGGACGTGTTTGGGGCAGCACGGGCCGGGCTCAGAGGTTGCGGCCCACAACCCGGTGAGGGCGGACGCGGACGACGACCCGCACATCATCCGGGGTGTCGAACGTGTAGTTCTCTACCCTGTACTTCCAGGAGAGTTGGTCGATCAGCTCCGTGCCCCGTCGGTTGTCACGGTGACGTCGCCGCGGACTTCTGCGTATCGGTACGGATCGTCCGCCGGGTGGGCCCGGCCGACCACGCGATGTGTACTACCCGATCGGCGATCGGCGCTGTCTGCCGTCTGTGAGGTGTCAGGCGGGGGTCGAGGACGTTGCCGTTGGCGCAGTGGTCGATGGTGTCGTCGAGGCGGGCGCCGTCGAGGGGGACGACTGCGAGCTCCTGGAGGCACACTTCTGCTTCGGTGAAGTTCCAACTGTTCGCCGCGTCCACGTCGCGGGCGGGACGCGACTCGCTGTTGGCGCTGGCGTTGGCGGCCGGGGCGGACAGTGCCAGAGCAGCGAGGGGGAATCCCGCGAGCGTCATGATCTTCTTCATGACGGGGCCAACGATCAGCCTGCGGCCAGGATGCGGTGGGACCGTCCGCCGGGTCGTACGATGCCGCCGGCGTGAGCGATCCTGCTTCCCGCGCAACCGGATTCGGACGGCAGTCGCTTCCCGCCCGAGCGATCCGTTGCTCTGGCTCCGGGTAGGCCCAGGCGGTGCCGTAGGGGGAGATGCCAGCCTCATCGGGTGCGGGTGCGGGTGCGGGTGCGGGCACGACGCGGTCGGGTCGTACGCGGACCGGGTGCGAGAGCGATCGGAGTAGCGGTCTGGAAAGCTTTCGGTGGCCTGCCTTTACCCATGACAGGACGCAATTGACCGCAACATGCGGTCGAGGGCACATCTCAAACCGCATCACTCAAGTGGTGCGTGATGGCATGCGGCCCGAAATTGGTCCACACAACAAACAAGACCCAGGTCGCTGACCTGGGTCTTCGTCGTGGATCGGGCGACGGAAATCGAACCCGCGCTCTGAGCTGGGGAATCACCGTGCATTTGGGCGCTGTCACCCTGCTGACCTGCCAATAAGTGAGCCTGGGCTCATCGGACAGCTTTCGGGGTACCTCTCGTTTACTGCGGCTGTCCGGCCTTACGAGCACGGTACAGGCACGGTACGGGTACGCCCCTCCTTCGCTTCTTACGGCGCTTGCACACTGCTCCTTTCGCTCTCGATCGTGTACAGGGACCGGTCGCCATGATGCGGTAGCAGCGGGAGGCGTTGACCACCGCCAAGTTCCTGCACCGAGTGGCCTTCTTGGCGATCGCATCAATTCTGGCGGAGACGAGCACCGGCTGCAGGGGGTTTTGAGGGCGCCGAATCCTTGGGAGGAGGGAGGGTTCGGCTTACAAGCTGTACATGGAGCGAGTTGATCGGTTGGCAGGGTAGTGGACGGTAAAAATGAGCGCTAGTGGGCGCTCGGGTTCGCTGTGTTGCTGTACTTCGCTGTGTGACACCGCGCAGTCATGCTGCCACCATCTATCGGCCACGTCTTTGCCTCGAACTCCAACGGTGGTTCTCCGCCACGAGCTCTAGCGAGCCTGCCACCGACGTTCGTCTGACTGTGGGCTGGCTCTGAGCCTCTCTAACCTGCTTGCTCTGGCAAATGTCCAGGCCATTGGCGCGGTCGAGGTAGATGAGGAATCGAGTTCTGTAGTGTCTGTTAGCGTGAAAGTCCAGAGAGGCAACTAAGGATTGGCTTGATTTTTTCGCTGAACGACTACCCTTACGCCCTTGGCCTGTTGTGGAGAACTGCTGGACAACTCTCACGGTGTCCAGCATCCTTAGATACGCTGACAAGCCCATCGCGTCGAATACATCGGGAGATTTGATGAGCTCCACTGCCACGCGCCTCACTTGTTTTGCGCTCCTTTCAGCCGTGGAAGAGGATCTCCGTCATGCGATAATTGAAATATCGGGAGAATATGACGACCCAAGGGCAATACTTGGCGGTAACCGTTACGAAAAAGCTCTCACGAGGCTCGGACGCGAAGTCGGATCCGACGCTAATGTTTCAATAGAATCTCTCGTCACCTACTTGGATTTCGCCGACTCATATGAAGTCTTGACTTCCCTCAAAAGCAGGGCTCCCGAGGAAACAAAAGAGGCGGTGGGTAAGCTTTCTCGACACGTCGCGAAGCTGGCACAGATACGTAATCGAGTGGCACACACTCGTCCGATGGAAGTGGACGATCTTGCCGCCGTTTACGATATGGCAGAGGAAGCCTGTCTTTCTTCGACAAGCCTATGGAACAATCTGAATACCACGATAAGGCGGATTGAGGAGGACCCAGCTTTTGTGCTTGGCCTCACTATCAGTCTTGTCACGGACCCCGACAACGCTCCTCAACACAACCTCCCGGCCCCAGAGTTCGACGAGACTGGGTTCTTTGGCCGACGCAGAGAAGTTGACAGGATTAAAAGGGCGATCAAGGGTGCCTATCCGGTAGTATCTATTCTCGGTGACGGGGGAATCGGGAAGACTTCAATAGCCTTGAAGGCGGCCTATGAGCTTCTCGACGACCCCAAGAATCAATTCGACGCCTTCGTTTGGGTTTCAGCTAAAGCGACGATCCTCACAGTCAATGAGATTCAACGCATCAGCGATGCGATCGAGAGCTCCCTGGGTTTGTTCACTTCCGCAGCAGAGCAGTTGGGGGGCAAGATCGCTGCCAGTTCTCACGATCCCGTTGAAGAGGTTCTCGAATATCTGGCAGCTTTCCGCGTGCTGTTGATATTGGATAATCTCGAGACGGTACTCGATCAGAGGCTGCGTGACTTCCTACTCGAACTTCCCATGGGGAGTAAGGTAATAATCACGAGTCGAATAGGGCTGGGTATTGAAAACCCTGTCGCGTTGTCACCACTCTCCGATCACGATGCTACGCGTCTCCTTTATGCGCTTGCGCGCGTGCGGGATGTCAAGGCGCTGCAGGGGCTCCCAGGGGCTGCTATTACGAAAATGGTGCAAGCGATGAAGGGGCATCCAGCCTACCTACGCTGGTTCGTCGCGGGCGTGCAGGCTGGCAAAAGACCGGAAGAACTGTTGCAGGGCAATGACCTTCTTCTTGACTTTTGCATGTCTAATGTCTACGGATATCTGTCCACGAATGCCCGTTCGGTATTGCGTTCAATGCAGGTGCTCCCTGGGCGTAGGAGCCAAGCGGAACTCGCCTTCATCAATGATTACTCGGCTAGCGAAATACAATCCAGCCTCTTGGAGCTCATGACGACAAACTTCGTGCAAATGCAGGGTGCATCGATGGGTCAAACCTCGGAAACTACTTACCAAGTATCAGATTTTGGAAAACAATACCTGGACACACGCCACGCAGTGAGTGCCGAACACCGCGTCTGGTTCGAGCAGAGGAGTAAGGAGCTAACCGAACTCGGAATAGCGCTGCAAGCCGAAAGTACAGCCTCTCCCTATGATCCGAGAACCATTGATGTGCAAGGTCCAGGAGATTTCAGTGTGGCACGAATTCTACGGGAGGCTCTGCGAGAGTACGACAGAGGGGAATACGACACAGCCCTCGTGACATGCCGTGAGGCGCAGAGATTGGCACCTGTGTACCACGAGTCCTGGCGCATTGAGGCGCTAGTCCACGTCGGAAGGCGGGATACAATAGCGGCGCGTGCCGCCTACGAACGTGCAATTGAATTGGCTCCGGAATCATCGACTCTGAATTACCTATTTGGTGCCTTCCTGGTAGACGAAGGTATCGACGCGCAGGAAGGTCTAGAGTGTCTACAGAAGGCGGCTTTGATAACTGAAGTACCTACTTCTGTGATATTGCAGATAGCTTGGGCACATATACAACTGAGTGACTTCGACTCCGCAATCACTAGTGCTTCTCACGCCATCTCGCTCAAGCCTTCGGTAAGTGACGGATCTATCGCTTTGACTATGGGATTTCGTGCAGCGGTTTACGGGGCACAGCGGTACATCTCTGCAGCATCCTTTGAGAAAGCGGCCGAAATACTCGAAGCTGGTGTGGAGTTGGCAGAGAACAGTCGGATTGAGATGCTCGAAGGTGAAGCAGCCGATCGCCTGATACAACTTTCGGAAATGTGTGAGAACCTAGGAGATAGGGTTGACGAGAACTATCTAGCTGTGAATTTCGATAATTTCGCTACCCGGATGAGAGACCGAGTCAGGTCCGTCGATCCAGAGTTGTTGAACCGTCGCATCGGATCAGTTAAGAATAAGTTTCTGGACCGCTTGTTTGGTTTTGTCCGCGCCTGGGATTCCGAATATTTCTTTCATCTCAGCAATCTTTGCTCGCAAAATGACTGGGCATATCTTGAAGAGGGAGCATTGGTTGCCTTCGATCCGGTCACCGATGATCCCCGTGGAAAAAGAGCTGGTCGGCTGCGCTGGCTCGGTTGAAGCCTGGCGTGGTCGAGCTGCGGCTGGTCGGCTTCGACGTCCTGCAACGCGTACGCGTGCCGCGCAAGGCGGGCGGCAGCTTCCTGCGGGTGCCGATCGCACTCCGGGATGACGCAACCGCGTTCGTTCGCGACTACCGCGCCATCCCGCGTGGACTGGTGCTCGGCGCCACGCTGTCGGGCAAGTCCATGTATCTGCGGCACCTCCTCACCGGGCTCGCCGCTCAGCCGGTCGCGCTGGTCGGCACCGAGTGCAAGCGGGGCGTGGAACTCGGCCCGTTTCGCTCCTCGGCTCTCAGCGCTGGCGACCGAGCCGGCTGAGGCTGCCGATCAGCTGCCGGTACTCGTACAGGAGATGGAGGACCGTTACGACTTGACCCACGCCCGTCAGGGCATCGCGCCGTCCACGCCGGATGAGGAGATCACCTCGGACGTGTGGGCCCTACCCGAGGCGGAACGCCCGCCGCCGATCATGCTGTTCGTCGCTGAGGGCCTGAGCCCCAGCTGGGCGGCTGTTGGTCTACATGCAGGCGTACGAGCCCCAGGCGTATGGGCCTGCCCGGCCGGAGGAACAAGCGGCGCTGCGGCGGCCGGACGTGGACCTCGTCCGCGTCGGCGTCTGGATTCGTACGGCCGCGCCGGAGCTGTGCACCGGTCGCCGCGCTCCTGGCGACACGAAGTCGGCAGCCGGGAAGCGGTTCATCGCGCTGTCCGCGTTCGTGGAGCCTGAGCTGCGGTTGCACCTGGAGCTGTTCGCCGAGAAGGAACCCGATGGGCTGCTGTTCGTGGGGGAGAAGGGTGCTCCGTTCCGGCGGTCCTCCTTCGGGCGGAAATGGCGGAAGGCGCGAGGGAAGGTGGGTCTGCCGACCAACTTTCGCTTCTACGATCTACGTCACACGGGCCACACGATCTCGACGCGGTCGGGCGCCACCCTGAAGGGCACGATGGTCCGAGCCGGCCAGTCCTCGGAGAAGGCGGCGCTGCGGTACCAGCACTCGAACGACGACCGGCAGCGTGAGGTGGCCGACGGCATCGACGCCTACGTACAGGCTCGTCGGGCACGCACCGACGGGAACAGGGCGGCACCACCATTGGGCACGCGGAGGGAACGGAAGCCGCGACGAGCCCCGGAAACGAACAAGACCCAGGTCGCTGACCTGGGCCTTCGTCGTGGAGCGGGCGACGGGAATCGAACCCGCGCTCTGAGCTTGGGAAGCTCATGTTCTACCATTAAACTACGCCCGCGAGGAGCCGATGAGGGTTGGCTCTTCGCGAGACACTGTACCGCATGGGAGGCCCGGGCCGCATATGGCCTGGGCTTTTTTGCTGTGATCCACAACGCAGCAGGGGCGTTGTCCGAGGTTTGGCAAGGGAGTTGAGGGGCGTACGGTGGGGGCGGAGTGCCGACGGTGAGGGCGTCGGACTCATCCCCTAACGTGGCTTTTGTCGTCCACGCATCCACGTGACTGGGGAGAGGGAAGCGATGGAAACCACCACCGTCCGGTGTGCCGAGGGCCATGTGTTCAGCACCTCGACGTTCCCGATGCAGCATCTCGGATCCTCCCGGATCGGACCGGGGCGGCTGTTGCGCTGCCCGCGCTGCGGGCGGTTGCGGCAGGCGGTGCCCGTGGGTCGGCAGCGCAAAGGGTGAGCGGTTGACCGACGAGCGGCCGAGTGACGAGCGGCCGGGTGACGAACGGTTGACGGCGGCAGGCCGTGGCCGGCCGCCGTCCGTGCGGGAGCGAGGCGAGAGGGCGGGGGAGTGAGGCCCCCGCCGCCATCGGGGCCGGTCCGATTGGGCCGGCCCCGACTCGTGCGCGTAGTCTCGGGCCGTGCTTCTCTCAGACAAGGACATCCGGGCCGAGATCGACGCCGGCCGGGTGCGGATCGATCCGTACGATCCGGCCATGGTGCAGCCGTCCAGTATCGATGTGCGGCTGGACCGCTTCTTCCGGGTGTTCGAGAACCACCGGTATCCCCACATCGACCCGGCCGTCGAGCAGCGCGACCTCACGCGTGCGATCGAGGCCGAGGGGGACGAGCCGTTCATCCTGCACCCCGGGGAGTTCGTGCTGGCCTCCACGTACGAGGTGATCTCGCTTCCCGAGGATGTCGCCTCGCGGCTGGAGGGAAAGAGCTCGCTGGGTCGGCTGGGGCTGCTCACGCACTCGACCGCCGGGTTCATCGACCCGGGCTTCTCGGGTCACGTGACGCTGGAGCTGTCGAACGTGGCGACGCTCCCCATGAAGCTGTGGCCGGGGATGAAGATCGGCCAGCTGTGCATGTTCCGGCTGACGTCCCCGGCCGAGTTTCCGTACGGGTCGCCGCAGTACGGCTCCCGCTATCAGAACCAGCGGGGGCCCACGCCTTCCCGTTCGTATCTGAACTTCCACCGGACCCACGTCTGAGCGGCCGGGTCCGACAGCGAGCAAGTGAGCAAGAGAGATTCCTGTGAGTGACGAGCGCGAGAACCTGACGTACAGCCTCTTCGGCCAGGCCATCCGTGAGCTGGCACAGAGCGTGGCCGACGACGGGTACGAGCCCGACATCATCCTCTCCATCGCCCGTGGCGGTCTCTTCGTGGCGGGCGGGCTCGGTTACGCGCTCGACGTGAAGAACCTCCATGTCATGAATGTCGAGTTTTATACGGGTGTGGGGGAAACGCTCGCCATGCCGGTGATGTTGCCGCCCGTCCCGAACATCGTCGATCTGAGCCGCAAGAAGGTGCTGATCGCCGACGATGTCGCCGACACCGGGAAGACCCTCAAGCTGGTGCAGGACTTCTGTGCGGAGCACGTGGCCGAGGCGCGCAGCGCGGTGATCTACGAGAAGTCGCAGTCGCTGGTGAGGTGCGACTACGTGTGGAAGCGGACCGATCAGTGGATCAACTTCCCGTGGTCCGTGGAGCCTCCGGTCGTCCACCGGGAGGGTCAGGTCCTCGACGCCTGAGTCCCGGGCCCGGTTCCGGTCCCGGGCCCGGTCCCGGCCCCCGGACCCGGGGTCTCGGTTCCGGTTCCGGTCCGGACCCGGGGCCCGAGTGCGGATGTCTGAGACCCGCGAGCCGTGCCAGTGACTCGTCCTCGTCCCGTCGAACGGGACGGGGACGTTTGCGCGCTGCGTAGTGATCCCTGCACGGGTGGTTCCCTTTTTGGGTACCAGCCGGTAAGAACCGCTGGTAACAACAGTTGCCGGCCGTAGGGAGACCACCTCATGGCTCGTGTGAGACCCGCGACAGCGCTCGCGGCAGCTCTGGTCATGGTGCTCGGAGGGGCGGGTGTGGCGGCAGCCGCGCCCGTGAGCGGGGGAGACGCGAAGGCGGCGGCCAGGTCGCAGGCGGAGAGTACGCCGTTGCCGCCGGAGTTGGAGGAGATCAGGGCGAAGGAGGCGCAGGAGCTCTACGGCAGCCCGGAGGCTCCGCCGTTGGACGAGCGCAAGACCGGTGTCATCTCGCTCGGTGACAGCGAGATCTCCGGCGAGGGGGTGGGCACGTACGAGCCGGGCACCGACGGGCCCGACAACTGGTGTCACCGGTCGCCGGATTCGGCCGTACACCGTACGGGCATCGATGTGGACGTCTCGTACAACGTCGCCTGCTCGGGGGCGAACACCGAGAACATCCGGATCGGCGGCACCAAGCAGTACCCCGATGAGCTGGTGCAGAGCGACAGCCTCGCCATCAAGGCCCGCAACACGCGGATCAAGCAGATCGAGCTGGTCGTCGGCGCCAACGACGACCTCCAGTTCGGGCCGGTGATGACGGACTGCGTCACGCGTTATCTGACGCTCCAGGGCAGGTGCGAACCCAAGTACGACGCCGGCTGGGACGCCAGGATCGATGGGCTCGTCCCCAAGGTCGAGCGCACCATCAACGATCTCAAGACGGTGATGCGCGAGGCGGGTTACGCCGCCGACGACTACCAGCTCGTCGTCATGGGCTACCCCAGCCCGATCGGTCCGGACATCAAGGACAACCCGGATTTCCCCGGCAAGCTCATCGGCGGCTGCGTCGGCTACACCAGTGACGCCGCCTGGGGCCGCAACACGGCGGTGCCCAAGTTCGAGAAGGGGGTCCGTGAGGCCGCCCAGCGCACCGGCGCCAGCTACCTGGACGCCTCCCGCCTCTTCCACGGCCACGAGGTGTGCATGGAGAACACCTGGGCGCGCGGCCTGTACGTGGACCTGTCCAACCCGATCCCGCCGGACGCCAACTCGGTCCGGCAGTCCTTCCACCCGAACGAGCGGGGCCACGGCGCCTTCGCCACGTGCTTCACGAAGATGTACCAGGCGGGTCAGCGGGGCGCCCGCGAGGCCTCCTGCGCCGACCCGCAGGGGGCGGGGAAACCTCAGCTGTACGAACTGGCCTGGGACGACGTCTTCAAGCGGCTGCGGAACGAGGACACCGGAACCTGCCTGGACGCCGACGGCGGCCAGAGCGCCGTCGGCACCGACGTACGCGGCTGGTCCTGCAAGCCGGGTCAGCGCAACCAGCTGTGGTGGTACGACGCGGAGGGTGAGTCGCTGTACGCGGGTCAGACCCACGACCGGTGCGTGCAGAGCGAGGGGGACGTCAGGGACGGGGCCGGGCTGGAGCTCGGCAACTGTTCCGACACCGGCTCGCAGCGGTTCGTGCGGGACGGCGCGACGTTGCGGCCCGCCTCCGACACCGGTCTGTGCGTGACACTGGCGGGGCTGGAGGACCGCGCGAAGCTCGCGCCCTGCGACGGCTCGGCGGCCCAGCGTTTCGCCGGCTGAGCCACCGAGCCGGCTGAGCTACCGAGTCGGCTGAGTGACCGAGCCGGCTGAGCCACCGCGTCGGCTGAGTGACCGAGCCGGCTGAGCCACCGCGCTGGCTGAGTGGCCGAGCCGGCTGAGTGGCCGCGTCGGCTGAGTCGGGTGAGCAGGCGGTCCCGCCGAGGGTGCGGCGGGTCGCCTGCTCGCCTACAGCGTGCCCAGCTTGATCAGGAAGAGCAGGGCGAGGAGCTGGATGGCGCTGGCGCCCAGGGCGCGGGGCCAGGGCAGGTCGTGGGAGCGGCTCACCATCGAGGTGAACAGGAACCCGGCGAGCACCCACGTCGCCCACCCGAGAACCTGCACCACGGACGCCGTACCCCCCAGGAAGAGGGCGAACAGCAGCCGGGGCGCGTCCGTGAGCGACATGATCAGCATGGCGAGCCCGACGGTGGGCTGCCACGACCCGGCCCCGCCGAACTGGCGGGCCAGCGTGTGCGTGACGGCGCCGAGGATGAGCCCGGCGATGACGACGGCGACGCCGGTCGTCAACACATACGGGATGGCCTGCCCGATCGTCGTGTTGATGACGTCCTCGCGGGCCTTGTCGAGGCCGAAGACCGCGAGCAGTCCGTAGACGAAGGTGACGAGCAGCGCGGGTCCCCATACCGCGTAGTCACGCATCTGCCAGAACGTGGCGTTGGGACGCATGACGATCCCGGACAGCAGGTCCTTCCAGTGCAGCCGGGGCCCGGCGGGCGGGGCCGGGGCGTTGCCCGCGTGGTAGGTCGAGCCGTCGCTGTAGTAGTCGCCCGGGCCGCCCTGGGGGCCGGGCCCCGCGGCGCCCTCGGGGCCGTACGGCTCGTTGATGCTGAAGGACTGGGTGTGGCCGGGGTTGTTGGCGCGTGGATCCTGCCCGTGCCATCCCTGCGGCCCGCCGGGCCCGCCGGGGCCCGCGGGGGCGCCGTACGGTGCGCCGTGCTGGGGGTAGGGGTGCGGGGACTGCGGCTGCGGGTCGCCGAAGTACTCGGGCTCGCCGTGTCCTGGGCCGCCGCCCTGCCAGGCGCCGGGGCCCGCACCGCGTCCGGCACCGGGGCCGTGGCCCTGTTGCGGGTACGGCTGACCCGAGGGGTGCTGCGGGTACTGCCCATGCTGCTGCGCGCCCCGGGAGCCCCGGCCGCGTCCGCTCCTGAATCCAGCCACGTCCTCGAACGTACCCTCTCACGCGGACTGCGTGCGCCACAGCCGGGTGAGATGGCCGGACATCGCTGCTGAGCTGTGACATCCCCTAGGGGGCCCCGGTGGTGCCAGGTCCACCCGGGGGTGGAGCCACCCCCACCAGTGTCCGGCCGGAGCCGGGGGTCAGGCCTCGGGAAGCCGGACGGCGAAGGTGACGACGGAGCCCTGTTCGGCCGCGTCGGCCACGGTGAGCCGGTCGGTCACCAGTTTGGCCAGCCACAGACCGCGACCGCTGGGGGCGCCGTCGAGGCCGGGGAGCAGTTCGGGGATGACGTCTTCGGTGAAGCCGGGGCCCGAGTCGGCGACCTCGCACTCCAGCTCGTCGCCCAGGTTGCGCAGGACGAGGCGTCCGCCACCGCCCGCGTGTTCGACGGCGTTGCTGGCCACCGCGTCGACCGCGACCACGAACTCGCCGCGGCGCGGCTCGCAGAGCCCCGCGGAGGCCGCGCACGCCTCCACCTCGGCGCGCAGCCGCGGCAGGTCGCGGAGGGTGAAACGGAGCCGGCACAGGAGTTCGGGGCTCAGCATGCGGCACCCTCCTCCCGACGGCGGCGGCCACACCGACCGCGAGGCGAGCACCGACCGAGGGGCTCGCGGGGCCCGAGCGGCCCTGGAGCTTCGCGAAGCTCAACAGCCCCGAGAGCCCCGAGAGCCCCGAGAGCCCCGCGAGCCGTGAGAGTCCCGCGAGCCATGAGAGTCC
>NZ_JASKYT010000137.1:0-18698 GCF_041028275.1 Streptomyces sp. PU-14G | reverse complement strand
CCKKYCCGGSSSCGCCGGGGCCGGGCCGGCGGGGCCCCACCTCCCCGGCGCCCCCGGAAAGGCGCGGCCGTGAGAGAGCGGGCCGGGGCCTGGACGGAGGACCCCTACACCGAGGCCATCGGCAACGGCCGTGGGCCGCTCCACCTGCGCGCCCGCGACGGCTGGTCCCTCGCGCTGGACGTCGAACGCTGGTGCAAAGGCGCCGACGCGGCCGACCTGAGCGTGCTGGACCGCTGCCGCGGCACCGTCCTCGACATCGGCTGCGGCCCGGGCCGCCTCGTCACCGCGCTGCACGCGGACGGACACCCCTCACTCGGTATCGACCTCAACCCGGCCGCCGTCGCCCGCACCCGCGCCCGCGGCGGCAGCGCCCTGCGCCGCTCCGTCTTCGAGTCCCTGCCCGCGCCGGGCGTCTGGGACACGGCGCTCCTCATGGACGGCAACATCGGTATCGGCGGCGACCCCGCGCTGCTGCTGCGCCGCGTCGCCCGGCTGGTGCCGCGCGGCGGCCTGCTCCTCGCCGAGGTCGCCACCGAGGACGTCGACGAGCGGCTGCACGTGTGGATGGAGTCCGCCAAGGGAGCCGCCGGCACCCCCTTCCCCTGGGCACGCGTGGGCGCGGCGGCCCTGCACCGCGTCGCCCGGATCTCCGGCTGGCTGGCCGAGGACAGCTGGTCCAAGGACGCCCACGAGTTCGTCGCGCTCCGCCGCGCCTGAGTCGGGCCGCCGTCACGCCGTACCGCATCCGGGCACCCGCGCACCCGGGCGGTGCGTCGAGGCGGCCCCGTGCCATGATCCACCGGAGAGCGAGCGGCGCGCGAGCACGGCGTTGCCGCGCGAGCAACGTCGCACGACCAGCCTCGTGAGCAGCCCGAAAGGACGTCCGTTGAAGGGGAACTGGCCCGGCGGCACCATGCGTGCCGCGCGCATCACCGGCCTGACGCAGACCGATCTGGCCGAGGTGCCGGTGCCCGCGCCCGAACCCGGCACGGTGCTGGTCCGCACCCGGCAGGTGGGCATCTGCGGCACCGACCTGGAGATCCTGCACGGCACGTCGGCGTTCCTGCAGGACGGACGGACGACGTTTCCGCACGTCTTCGGGCACGAGTGGTACGGCGAGGTGGCCGCCTACGCCGACGACCCGCCCGAAGGCGCCCCCGCCGTCGGCTCCGCCGTGGTCGGCCGGACGATGGTGCCCTGCGAGAGGTGCGCCGCCTGCCACGCCGGACGGCCCCAGATGTGCACCGCGCTGCGGGAGACCGGTCTGTACGGACTTCAGGGCGCCGCCGCCGACTACGTGCGCGTGCCCACGCACGCCCTCACACCACTGCCCGCGGGGCTGCCGCAGGGGACGGGGGCGCTGATCGAGCCGGCCGTCTCGATCGTGGAGGCGTACCAGCGGGCCCGCCTCACGTTCGACGACCGGGTGGCCGTCATCGGGACCGGCACCATGGGCCTGCTTGCCGTGCAGTTCGCGCACCACCACGCCGCCGCCGTCGACGCGGTCGGCATCGACGAGGCCGGACTCGACCTCGCCCTGCGCTGCGGCGCGGACGCCGCCCACCACGCCGACGAGGCGCCGGCGGGAGCCTACTCACTGATCGTGGAGGCGTCCGGTGCCGCCTCGGCCTTCACCGGCGCGCTGCGCATGGCGCGGCGCGGCGGGCGCGTGGCCCTCGTGGGGGTGGCCAGGGAACCGGTCTCCTTCGTTCCCGGCGCACTGTCCCTCCAGGGCGTCGACGTCCTCGGCATCCAGCACGGCATCAGTCACTACGACCGCACGGTCGCCCTCTTCGAGCGGGGTGTGCTCCAGGCCGAGCCGCTGGTGGCCGAGGTCGTCGCGGCCGAGTCGGCGGACGCGGTACGGCACGCCTTCGCGCTGCTGGAGCGCGGCAGAAGCGGCCCGCCGAAGGTCCTGCTGGACTTCGGCGGGCCGCTTGTCACCCGGCCCTGACGGCCGGTCGTTCATACCCGGCGGCGGCGCGCCGAGTGGGAGGCCCCGCCGAGCAGCCGGGCGACGGCCCGGAAGGGGAGCGTGACGACGGTAGCGATGGCGCCACCAATCGAGCGAAGCACATCAGCGATGGCGCGGAGCATCTTGTCCTCCTCGAACGACGGACTTTGACGCCGCACGGGTGGCCGCCGACGCGCGGGGCAAACCGACTTTCACCGCAGCGCGCCGCCGGCCTGCGGTACGCGCGCGCCGCGCTCGAAGTCCAGCAGGTGGCGTTTGCGGTCGAGGCCGCCGCCGTACCCGGTCAGCTGCCCCGTCGCGCCGATGACGCGGTGGCAGGGGACGACGATGCTGATCGGGTTCCGCCCGTTGGCCAGTCCGACGGCCCGCGCCGCGCCCGGCCTGCCGATCCGCTCGGCGAGCTGCCCGTAGGAGAGCGTCTCGCCGTACGGGATCTCGCCCAGCGCCGCCCATACGGTGCGCTGGAAGCCGGTGCCCTCCGGCGCGAGCGGGAGCGAGAACGTGGTGCGTTCTTTCGCGAAGTACTCACCGAGTTGCTCCGTCGCCGCGCCGAAGGCGCTCGCGTCGCTGTCGCCGAACGTCTCCTGAGCGGGACGGTGCCGGTGAGGTTCCATGTAGATGCCGGACAGCGTCCCCTCGGTCGCGACCAGAGTCAGTGGGCCCAGAGGGCTGTCGATGACGGTGTGCGTGCGGTGCATGGCGCGTCCCTTCTCGTTCCGCTCCAGTGTCGCGGGTCCCAGGGGAGGGGACTGGCGGAAAAGCGACAGGGCTGTGCGTCTCCCGAGGGGCGCGGCCCTCACCAGGCGCCGTCCACGGCGAGGGCACGGACCGCCGCGCCCCCGTCCAGCGGGACGTGGTCATCCGTCCCAGCGGGCCCTGGCCGCCTCGACGCGGGCGCGGTAGTCCGCGTACCCCTGTTCGTACCGTGCGCCGGCCTCCTCGTCGGGCTCCACCAGGCGATACCCCGCGTGCCAGCGCTCCTCGTCCACCGGATCACCCAGCGCTGCGCGCGCGACGACGGCCGCGCCCCGTGCTCCCACCTCCGCCTCCAGGGGCACCCGGACCGAGCGGCCCAGGATCCCGGCGAACGTGCGCATCCAGCCGGCGGACCGGGTGCCGCCGCCGCAGGCGGCCAGCGTCCGGGAGAGCCCCGCCGCCTCCAGGCAGTGCCGTGCCGCGTAGCCGACCGCCTCGCACATGGCGCGGACCAGGTCGGCGCGGTCGTGCGCGAGGGACATGCCCTCGAAGGAGGCGCGCGCACCGGGGGAGACGAAGGGGGCGCGTTCCCCCGCCTCGGACAGGAACGGCAGCGCCGTCACCCCGCGGGCCCCCGCGGGGCTGCGCTCCAGCAGCGACTCCAACTCCTTCGTGGACGCGCCGACGACCCCGAGCGCCCAGTCGATGCCCGCCGTGCCCACCATGGCGGGCAGCGCCCGCAGCCAGCGGTCGGTGCGCGGGGTGCACAGCCACATCCCGGCCGGTTCGCCGTCCCGCTCGTCCCCCGTCCGCCCGGCCCGGTCGGTGAGGACCTGGCAGGCCAGCGTGGTGCCGACCGTCAGCAGCCCGTCGCCCGGCTCCCGCACGCCGCTCCCGAGCGCGCAGGCCGGCAGGTCGTAGGGGCCCGCGGTGACCGGCAGCCCCGCGGGCAGCCCCAGCAGTGCCGCACCGTGCTTGTCGAGTCTCAGCACGGCGTGCGGGGCGGCGGGTTCGGGCAGCAGGCGGGCCAGCTCCCCGACGCCGCAGGCGGCCAGCGCGGCGGGGGAGTAACGGCGGGTGACGGGGTCGAGGAAGGGGAGGGTGGCGTCGGAGGCGTCCACGCTGACCGTGCCGGTCAGCCGCTGGGCTATGGCGTCCACGCAGTATCCGGCCACCGCCGCGCGTTCCAGCGTGTCGGGCTCGTGCTCGGCCAGCCAGGCCAGCAGCGGCCCGTGACAGCCGGGGAAGGTGCCGGAGCCGGTGTTGCGGAAGATCTCCGCGATGGTTCCGTCCCGCTGCCAGCGGGCGACGAGCGGGGCGGCGCGGCCGTCCATCCACGAGATCATGCGCCCTACCGCGCGTCCTTCTGCGTCGCGCAGCCACAGCCCGTCGCCCTGCCCGGTCAGGGCGAGCGCCGCGGGCGGGCCCGGCAGCGCGGCAGCGGCCTGGCCGACCACCTCGGCGACGCCGGCCAGCACCTCTTCCAGATCCTGCTCGACGACGCCCCCGGGCCCGCGCAGCAGCGTGGAGCGCCGTGCGGCGGTGTGCAGGGAGCGGCCGTCGCGGTCGAAGGCGACGGCCTTGGTGACGGAGGTGCCGATGTCGACACCGATGATGGTCCCGGCCGTTGCTCCGGCGGTTGCAGTCATGGCCGTACGCCCTCCAGACGGCGGTCGCGCAGTGTTCCCGCTTCTCCACAAGAAGATTGTTATATTTATAGCGCTCCACGTGAAGAAACCCAATGGCCGCACCGCTCCCACGCCCTGGAGGACGCATGACCGCCCGGCTCCTGCTCGTACGGCACGGCCAGACCGTCTGGCACGCCGAGAACCGCTACGCCGGCGTCTCGGACGTCCCGCTGACCGACGCCGGGCTGCGGCAGGCCGAGGAGCTGGCCCGGTGGGCGCACCAGCGGTCGCTCCGGGCACCGATCCACGCGGTCGTCAGCTCACCGCTGGAGCGCGCGCGGCACACGGCCGCCCCCGCCGCGCGGGCGCTCGGCCTCACGCCGGCCGTCCACGAAGGCCTGCGCGAGGCCGACTTCGGCTGGGGCGAGGGCCGCACCCTCGCCGAGATGACCGCCGAGGACGCCGCCCTCGTCGACGCCTTCCGGCAGGACGCCGAGACCGGCGCCTTCCCCGGCTCCGAGCCGCCCACCGCGGTGGCCGCCCGGGTGTGCGAGGCGCTGCGTGCGGTGGCGGCGGCACACGAGGGACACACGGTGCTCGTCGTCGCGCACAACACCGCCTTCCGGATCGCGCTGTGCGCCATGCTCGGCATCCCCCTGGGCCGCTACCGGCTCGTGCTGCCCCGGCTGGAGAACGCGGCCGTCACCGAGATCGAGGTGGCCGGCGCCCGCACAGCGCTGCACTCGCTGAACGTGCCGACCGCGCCCGGCACCCCGGCTGCCCGGCACGAGCCCGGCACGGCACCCGCCACCGCGGGCTGAGCGGGGCGAGCCGCCATGCCGAACCCCGCGACCCCGCCCACCGGCACCGCCCGCTCTCAGGAACAGCGCAGGGAACGCGTCACCGCACACGTCCTCGCGCACGGCACGGTCACCGTCACGTGGCTCGCCGAGGCCGTGGGCGTCAGCGTGATGACCATCCACCGCGACCTGGACGCGCTGGCCAGGCGCGGCGTGCTGCGCCGCTTCCGCGGCGGTGTCTCCGCGCAGCCCACCAGCGTCTTCGAGAGCAACCTCGACTACCGCCTCGGCGTCCACGTCCCGCAGAAGGAGGCCGTCGCCCGCGCGGCAGCCGAACTGGTCGAGCCCGGCATGTCGGTGATGCTGGACGACTCCAGCACCGTGCTGGCTCTCGGCCCGCTGCTGCGGGACAAGGCGCCGCTGACCGTGCTGACGAACGCCCGCCGCGTCGTCGACGTCTTCGCCGGGTGCGAGGAGATACGGCTCATCGCGCTGGGCGGCGCGTACTCGCCCACCCACGACTCCTTCCTCGGCGTCCCCTGCGTGGAGGCCATCGAGGCGATGGCCGTCGACCTCGTGCTGGTCAGCACCTCGGCCATGGACGCGCGCATGACCTTCCACCAGGAGCAGGACGTCGTCCTCGTCAAGCGCGCCATGCTCGCCTCCGGCCACCGCAGGGCCCTGCTGATGGACCACTCCAAGGTGGCCCGCACCGGTCTGCACCGGCTGTGCCCGGTCGCCGACTTCGACCACGTCGTGGTGGACGACGGAGTCGCCGACGGCCTCGTGGCCGACCTGCGGGAGCACACCGAGGTGCGGGTCGCGCGGGTGGAAGAGTGAACCCGTTCCTCACACGCTGGATGTGAATTTCACACGCGGAAAGGGAAGCCCGTCATGCACAGCACCACCCCGGCCACCGGGACACGCCCCGGCACCGGCCCGGCACCCTCGCCCGTCGTCGCCGGAATCGATGTCGCCACCGCCGCCGTCCGCGTCCTGTGCGTCGACGCCCACGGCACCGCACGGGCCGAAGGCCGGGCCGAACTGCCCCCACCCGTCCGCGACGGCGAAGGACGCAGCGAGCAGGACGCCTCCTTCTGGTGGCCGGCGACAGCCCGGGCGCTGCGCCAGGCCACCGGGCAGCTGCCCGCGCGCGGCGCCGAGGTGAGCGCCGTCGCGGTCAGCGCCACCTCGGGCACCCTCGTCCTCACCGACGCCGACGGCACGCCTCTGGCTCCCGCCTCGATGTACGACGACCGCAGGGCGGCCGGCCTCAACGCCCGCGCGCAGGAAGCCGGCGCCGCCAGGTGGCGGGCCCTGGGGCTGACCGTCGGCCCCACGGCCGCGCTGGGCCGCGTCGCCTGGTACGCACGCCACGCGTCCGGTGCCCCGCGCGCCGCCCGCATCGCCCACACCCCGGACCTGCTCGGCCGCGCACTGACCGGGGCGCCCATCGCCACCGACTGGAGCCACGCACTCAAGACCGGCTACGACCCCCGCGCCCAGGAGTGGCCGGCCGACGTCCTGGACGCGCTGGCCATACCCCGCCACTGGCTCCCGCCCGTCCAGCCGCCCGGCACCACGGGCGGCACCGTCTGCGCCGAAGCCGCCGCCGAGACGGGACTGCCCCAGGGGTGCGAGGTCCGGCTCGGCATGACGGACGGCTGCGCGGGACAGCTCGCCACCGGCGCCGTGTCCCCGGGACAGTTCGTCGGCGTCCTCGGCACCACGTACGTCCTCAAGGGCGTCACCCGCGACCTGGTCACCGATCCCTCCGGCGCCCTCTACAGCCACCGGCACCCGAACGGCTGGTGGCTGCCGGGCGGCGCCTCCAGCACCGGCGGCGAAGCCCTCGCCCACCGCGCCCCCGGGCAGTTGGCGGCGCTCGACGCCTCGGCCGCCGAGCGCGGCCCCGCCACCTGCGTGAGCTACCCCCTGCGCCGCGCGGGCGAACGCTTCCCCTTCGTCAGCGGCGCCGCCCGCGGCTTCACCCTCGGCACCCCGGCCGACGACGCCGACCTGCACCGTGCCGACCTGGAAGGCGTCGCCTTCCTCGAGCGGCTCGCCCTGGAGCGGATCCGCGCGCTCGGCGTCCCCGTCTCCGCGCCCCTCCACACCGCGGGCGGCGGCAGCCGCAGCCCCCTGTGGACCCGCGTCCGGGCCACCACCCTCGGCATCCCGCTGCGCGTCGCGCCGCACGCCGAAACCGCCCTCGGCGCCGCCCTGCTGGCCGCCACCGGCACGCTGCACCCGTCGTTGGAGGAGGCGGCGCGCCACATGACCGCCGCCGGCCAGACCGTCGACCCGGTGCCCGGGGAGAAGCCGGCCCTGGAGGAGAACTACGGCCGCTTCGTCACCGAGCTGGCCCGGCGCGGCTGGCTGCCCGCCGCTTAGGGCCTCTCGTTCGGATCTTGCTGGGCTCGCGGGCCCCGGCACGCACTCTCGCGGCTGGGGGCACCCCGGGCCGGAGGCTGGGGGAGTCGGTCGGCCAGCCGTGCCATCCACTCCTCCTCCCCGCCCCGGTACCAGTCCGCGAGCCCCCTGGTGAAGGCGTCGGGGGCGTCGGTGAGGGCCGCGAGCCGGGCCGCGCGCCACAGCGCTCGGTCAGGTGCGGTGCGGATGCGGGGTCTGGTCATGGTGGGGAGTCTGCCCCGCAGGCTGGTGGGGCAGACCGGCGCGGTGTCCTGGCGGGAACCAGAGGGTGACGGCGAGGGCCGTCAGGGCGATGAGGGCGGCCAGGGTCCACATGGCGGTGTGCATGCCGTCGGTGAACGCGTGCACGACCGCTTCCAGTTGGCCGGGTTCCGCCGTGCGGGCGCGGGCCTCGGCGACGGTGCTCGGCGCTTCGGGGCCCCGCAGCGCCGCGGGGAGCCGCGCGGTGAAGACCGCGGTCACCAGGGTGCCGCTGACGGCGATGCCCAAAGCGCTGCCCAGTTCGCGGGCCAGGCTCTGGAGCCCGGAGCCCGTGCCGGCGCGCTCGGGCGGGAGCGCGGACATCATGGCGTGCGAGAGCAGCGGGGTGGCGATGCCGCAGCCGAGCGCCGTGAGGGTGGCGCCCAGCCCGTAGACGGGGTACGGGGTGTGCGCGGTCACGGTGGAGACCACGCACAGCCCCGAGGCCAGGACGAGCATGCCCCCCGCGGCCGTGGCCCGCCGCCCGGCGCGCCGCTCCAGCAGGAGCCCGCAGCGCGGACCCGCCAGCAGTCCCGCGGCCATGGGCAGGAGCCGGACACCGGCGCCCAGCGCGCTGTACCCCTTGGCGTACTGGAGGTACTGGCCGTTGACGTACATCAGTCCGAACATGCCGAGGAACAGCGCCGCCATCCCCACCGCTCCGGCCCGCACTGCCGGCCGGAGGAAGAGCCGGGGGTCCAGCAGGGGGTGCGGGGAGCGGAGTTCGTGCCGCACCCACCAGTACAGCAGCAGGGCGGAGGCCGCCGCGGCGACCAGCACCGGCGGGCTCGTCCAGCCGGACTGCGGCCCTGCGACGATGCCGTACAGCAGAGCGAGGAAGCCGGCCGTCAGCAGCGCGGTGCTGCCGGGCGCGAGTGGCCGGGGATGGCGGTCCGTGACGGGCGCCGCGACGGCCGCCAGCGCCAGGGCGAGCAGCGCGAGCGGCAGCAGGCACCAGAAGAGGCTCCGCCAGGTGCCGTACTGGATCGCGGCTCCGCCGCCGAGGTTGCCGAGGACGGCGGCGAGCCCGGTCATGGAGGCCCAGACGGCGACGGCGCGCTGGCGCAGGGCCTCGGGGACGCCGTCCACGAGCAGGGCCAGCGTCGTCGGCAGTACGGCGGCGGCCCCCGCTCCGCTGAGCGCGCGCCCGGCGATGAGCACCCCGACGTGCGGCGCCAGCGCGCACAGCAGGGAGCCCAGCGTGAAGACGCCCATGCCGCTCAGCAGGGTGCCCTTGCGCCCGGCGCGGTCGGCCAGTGCCCCGGCGGGGATCAGCAGGCAGGCGAAGACGACGACGTAACCGTCGACGACCCACACCACCTGCGCGGCGGAGGGCCGCAGCGCGCTCGCCGAGAGGGCGGGGATGGCGAGGTTGATGGCGGAGACCATGCCGACGACGAGTGTCACGCACAGGCACATCGCGGCCGTCAGCAGCCGCGGCGCTCCCCGTCCCTTTCCGGGGGCGCTCACCGGGCGCGCTCCTGACCCGGCCCGCGGCCCGGGGGCGCCGCCACCGAGGCGCGCAGCACGAGCCGGTCGCCGCGCAGGTGGATGAACTCCAGGTCGGCGGGGCGCCCGTCGGCCAGGCTGGTCAGCCGTTCGACGGTCAGCACGGCACCGCCGCTCTCCGGCATCCGCAGGACGGCGCGGGTCGCGGCGTCGGCCCACACGGCCTGGACCGAGACCTCGGCGCCGCCCAGCGGCACGCCCGCCACGCTCTCGATGAGAGCGAAGACGTCCCTGTGCTCCAGCGCTTCCCTCTCCAGCGCCAGCAGTGGCTTCCCGATCTGCGGCAGCAGGTACGTCGAGTCGAGCGACAACGGCACCCCGTCCAGGCTGCGCAGCCGCTCCAGGTGGACGGCCTCGTCCTGTTCGCCCAGCCCCAGGCGACGGGCCACGGCGCGGGGTGGCCGTACCAGCCGGGCCTCCCGCACCTGGTTGACGACGCTGCCGTGGTGGTGGAGGACCTCGGCCAGGCCCGCCAGCTCGCCGAGCGGGTGCTCGTAGGCGCGGCCCACGACGACCGTGCCCACGCCTCGACGGCGCTCGACCAGTCCTTCGTCGCGCAGCAGTGCGAGCGCCTCGCGTACCGTGTTGCGGCTGACCGAGAACTCCGCGACGAGCGCGCGCTCGTCCGGCAGCACTCCGCCGCGGAAGGCGCCGTCGAGCACCTGGCGGCGCAGCACGTTCGCCACCCGCCGCGCACGGTCGGCTCGCAGGGAACCTGCCTCGTCCGCTTCTGTGTCCATGGGACCGACGCTAGGGGAGCGGTGTTGCGGCAGAGTTACGCCACCCCGCCTGACCTGGAACGATGCTCTGAGCAGCGGTTTCGTGGCGGAGCGGGCGGACTCCGCCACCCGCGCCCACCGCGGGGTCGCCGAGCGCGCGACGGTGCCCGCGTACGGCTCGCAGCGTGCCTCGGCGCACGCCTCGGAACGGAGACGGCGCCCGCCTCACGACGGGTGCCGGCGCATGGCTCACAACGGGTGCCGGCGCACGGCTCAGAACGGGTGCCAGCGCACGGTCGGGTCCGCTTGGCGCAGCGAGGCCACCCGCCGCCGGAACTCCGCGAGCGCCGCCGGGTTGCCCGGCGCGTGCTGGGAGACCCAGGCACAGCTCGCCGTCTCCCGCGCTCCCCGCAGCACGGCGCACCCCTCCCACTCGCGGACGTCCCAGCCGTAGGTCGTGCAGAACGCCTCGTACTCCGCCTCGGGCAGGCCGTAGCGGTCGTGGCTGAGCGCCATGACCACGAGGTCGTGTTCGCGCAGGTCGCTGGAGAAGGTCTCCAGATCGACCAGGAGCGGGCCCTGCTCGGTGACGTGCACGTTGCGGGGCAGCGCGTCGCCGTGCACGGGGCCCGGCGGCAGGTGCGGGACGAGTCCGGGCAGGGAGGCGACGACGTCGTCCCTGCGCGCCCGCAGGAACGCCGCGTCCTCCCTGGGCACGGCGTCCCCGGCCAGGCGCAGCCACCGCTCGATCCCGCCCAGCAGCTCGCGCGGCGGCAGAGTGAAGGGCGGCTGGGGCAGAGCGTGGACGAGTCGCAGCAGTCCGGCCAGGTCCGCGGCGCCGGCGGGGCGCACGGCGGCGGGCAGCCGCTGCCAGAGGGTGACGGGGTGGTCCCCGACGAGCCGCGCCTCGGGCTCCACCGCGCGGACCGCCGGCACCCCCTCTTCCTCCAGCCAGGTCGCCACCCGCAGCTCGTGCTCCGCGCGGCCCAGCAGTTCGGGGGTGCGGCCGATCCGTACGACGGTCCCGCCCAGCGCGAAGACGGCGTTCTCGCCGAGCGACAGCAGCCGCGCGCTGCCGCCGGGGCCGCCGGTCGCCGCAGCCAGCACCTGACGGGCCAGGTCCTCGGTGAATGTCGCGCTGCTCGCCATCGCCTGTGCTCTCCTCGCGGTCGGTCGGTTCGTCCTCAAGGCTGTCAGGTGCCCGCGCGGGGGCAGGTGCCGCCCCGGCTGGAATGCGGCGTATCTCTCATCTCCTGGGCGCAACCGTGGTTCTACCCAAGTGGTCTGCATCATTGACAAGCACGGGCAAAAACGGGCAGTTGGGAGCAGGAGTTGCACAGCAAGCGGGGCAGCAGGCCGTCGGTCGTGGCGATGGCCGCCGCGGCGGGAACGGTGGCGGTGGGTCTGCTGACGGCGTTCGTCCAGGCGAGCACCCAGGACGCGGCGTCCGGCGCGCATCCGGGGTGGGAGCAGAGCCTGCGGGCCACGCGGGTGCCTCAGCAGGCCGCCGCCCCGCACGGCAAGCCGAAGGCCGCGCCGCACGGTGGTGCGCCGGCCCCGCGGAAGGTGAGCCGCGGGATAAGCCATCACACGGAGAAGGGCGGCCGTACGGTGGCGCTCACCCTGGATGACGGCCCGCACCCGGAGTGGACCCCCAAGACGCTGGATCTCCTGCGCGAGTACCACATCAAGGCGACGTTCTGTCTGATAGGTCCGAACGCCGAGCGCTATCCGAAGCTCGTGAAGCGGATCGTGGCCGAGGGGCACCGGCTGTGCGACCACTCGGTCGACCACGACACGGGGATGGACCACGAGCCGGTGGCGTATCAGAAGCGGCAGATACTCGACGCGAAGAAGATGATCGACAAGGCGTCGGGCGGCGCGCCGGTGTACTACTACCGGGCGCCGGGCGGCGCCTTCACGCCGGACAGCCGGCGGATAGCGGCGGGGCACGGCATGCGTCCGCTGGGCTGGATCGTCGACCCCGGTGACTGGCAGCGCCCGGGCGCCGACGTGATACTCCGGCACGCTGAGGAGCAGACCAGCGACGGCGCGGTGATCCTCTTCCACGACGGCGGCGGTGACCGCTCGGAGTCGTACGAGGCGCTGCGGCAGTTCCTGCCCTGGCTGAAGGATCGGGGTTACGGCTTCGGGTTCCCGAAGGCTTGACCGGGACCGGTCAGCCGCTAAAGTCTAGACCAATCCCGATGTGCTCTCCGTCTCACCGAAGGAGCTGAGATGCACAAGAAGCCGTCCATCCAACGGAAGTTAGCGGCACTGGCAGGTGTCGGGCTCGCGCCCGTGCTGGTGCTCGGGCTCACCGCGACCCCGGCTGGCGCGCACGGCTGGGTCACCAACCCGGCGAGCCGCCAGGACCAGTGCGCACGCGGCGTCGTCCAGTGCGGCCAGATCAAGTGGGAACCGCAGAGTGTCGAGGGCCCCAAGGGGCTCAAGGACTGTGCGGGCGGCAACTCCCGCTTCGCCGACCTGCGCGACGACAACAAGGGCTGGCACGTCACCGACGTGGGCAGCTCGACCACCTTCAAGTGGAACGTGCCCGTCAGGCACGCCACCAGCACCTGGCAGTACTTCATCGGCAACACGAAGCTCGCCGAGTTCGACGACGGCGGGGCCATACCCCCCGACCAGGTCTCGCACCACGTCGACTTCCAGGGCTTCACCGGCAAGCAGAAGGTGCTCGCCGTGTGGAACATCGCCGACACGGCCAACGCCTTCTACGCCTGCGTCGACGTCAACATCGGCGGCTGACGCCCGCCTCCCGGCCCCGCGCCGGGACATCCCCCCACGTCCGTCCGCTGCTCAACCCTCAGTGCGACGGGCCCCCTCGGCCACCCCCTCCCCGGGGTGGCCGAGGCCGTTGTGCGCGTGCCGGTCCTGACGGGGCCGATTCCTCGGGTTCCCCGGGCGACGCGCCATGTGGAATTCGCGGTTTGCGACTCGCTCTCGCGCGGGAGTTATGCGTTAGCAACGGGATTTCACGGCACAGTCGTCGCACGCGTCACGGCCAACTCTCCTTTCCCGTGGGCCAGTCGAAGCGCACGATTGCGACACGCCGAATCCAGTGGCGTCACCGGACCGGGTCCCGGCGATTCTCCGGCCCGACTGCCTTGATTCCAGGGCGAGTTCGCCAGGGGCGCGGAATCCTATTATGGGCAGCCTTATCGGGAAACCGTTTGCTCTAATCCCGAATTGCGGCACGCTTCATTGCAAGAACGGCCCGCCGTGGCGAGCCGGGAAACCCCAACGTCCCACTCCTGCAAGGAGGTCCCGTTGCCCCTTGCCCTCCTGGCTTTGGCCATTGCGACATTCGGCGCCGGCACGGCCGAGTTCGTGATGATAGGTCTACTGCCCGAGGCCGCATCCGACATGGGAGTCAGCATCTCCGATGCGGGCGGCTACGTATCTTTCTACTCACTCGGTGTCGTCATCGGCGCACCCCTGCTCACCGTCGCCGGTATGCGCGTCGGCCGTAAGACGATATTGCTCGCGATGACCTGTCTGTTCATTTTCGGAAACATCGCGTCAGCTCTCGCACCGAACCATGAACTCCTGTTGGCCGCCCGGCTCACCGCGGGGTTGCCACACGGCGTGTTCTTCGGAATCGGGGCGGTCGTCGCCGCGGGACTCGTACGGCCCGAAAGACGGGGCCGGGCGCTGTCGGTGGTGCTCGTCGGCGTACCGATGGCCAACATCGTCGGCTCTCCGCTGGGCACCCTGCTGGGCCAGACGGTCGGCTGGCGGTGGACGTTCATCGTCGTCGCGGGGATCGGCGTGTTCGGCCTCGTCTCCCTCGCGGCCCTGATCCCCGTCCAGCCGGAGCCCGCCCGGGGCAGCGTGCGCGGCGAGCTCGGCCTGTTCAAGAGGCCGCAGGTCTGGCTCGCCTACGCCGTGGTGGTGTTCGGCTTCGCCGGCACCTCGTCGTTCTACACCTACATCCAGCCGCTGGTGACCGAGGTCAGCGGCTACACACCCACCGCGGCGACCGCGCTGCTCGCGCTGGCCGGGGCGGGGATGACGGTGGGGACGCTCCTCGGCGGACGCCTCACCGACTGGCCGGTACGGACGATCTGCGGCGCGCTGCTGACGCTGTCGCTGTCACTCGCGATGATCATGGTCACGGCGCAGAACACCGTACTGGTGGCCGTGAACGTGTTCCTCACCGGTATCGCGGGCATGGCCGCCATCCCCAGCGTGCAGGCACGCATCCTCGACCATGGAAGAGACGCACCCGAACTGGGTTCGGCCAGCGTCCAGTCGGCGTTCAACATCGCCAACTCGCTGGGGGCCTCCCTCGGCGGCATGGTGATCGCGGCGGGCTTCGGCTTCACCTCGCCCAGCTGGCTGGGCGCGCTGCTGGCGCTGACCGGTGCCTGCTTCGGGCTGCTGTCCGGCTGGCTCGACCGCACCACCCGCTCGTGGGAGGTCGCGGCCTCCGCACCCTCCTGGAAGAGCGTCAAGTCGGAAGCGTTATGCAACCGAGCAGGTGCCGGGACCCCGTGGCGCGGGACGGTTCGTCCGTTCCGCGCCACGGCGCTGTCCACAGCCGCCGCTGTGCGCCTGCGCCGAGCCTCACGACGAGGCGGGGACGGGGCCCTCCTCGTGGGTCCACCGCAGCACCGCGCCCATGCCGCCGACCGGCAGGTCGTCCTGAGGGGAAGCCACCAGCACCTCCGCGTCCGTCGCCGCCGCGCTCCGCAGCAGCGCGTCGTCGGCACGGGCCGGCACGGGCTCGGTGGCGCCCAGGTACTGCAACTCGGAGCGGCGCACCGCGACCTGGTCGCAGCTGTCGCCGACCCACACCTCACGGTCCCGGTCGGACCCGCCGGGCCGCACCACCAAGGTGCCCACCCGGTGTTCCCGCGCCGCCTCCACCAGTGAGGGCACGCCCTCGGCGACGTCGGCACCCGTGGAGCCGGCAGGGCCCGGGGAGCCCGGTGTGTGGGCGGCGCGCAGCCGGGAGAGGGCGTCGTCGGTGTGCCGCTGGACGAACTCCTGGCGGGCCCGCTCGGTCTCCCGGTCGAGCAACTCGGTCGCCGACCCCGCCGCGCGCCCGCCGTGGGAGGTCTCCACCGCGACGCCCCGCAACCGCTCGGGCAGCTTCTCGTGGACGGCGCGCCGCTCGCGGGGGTCGCCGCTGAGTACCAGCACGTCGGCACCGGTCTCCCGGAAACGGGTGGCGATGGCGTCGGCGATCACCCCCGCGTTGCTCTCCCAGGTGTTCTCCACCTTCAGCTGGAAGTGCTTCTCCGACGGCTCCCCCGTGGTGGTGCGGTGCACCGGCCAGTCCTCGCCGCGCGCCTGCCCGGCCTCCCGGGTGCCGCGCGCGTCGGCCAGTTCGAAGTCGGCGCCCGTGCGGTCGATGCGCGCCGTCAGGCACAGCGGGTTCTCACCGGTCAGTTCGGGCAGCGGTGCCAGGTGGGGCAGCGCGGACCAGCACACCTGGGTGCGGTCGGGCGCCCGCGTCAGCGGCAGGTCCAAAACGACCTCGCCGTCCGTCGCGAACACCACGCTGCCCTGCGGCTGGGTGCGGGGCGACAGCGTTTCCAGGTACTGCGTGACGGCGTCCACGGTGGCCGCCCCGGCACCCTGCCGCGCCAGCTCGTCGCCCGCCGCGCGGGCCGTCAGGCGGCGCTCGTCCCCGGCGGTCTCGGTGGCCCGTGCCGTGCCCACGTAGGCGGTGGCCCACGGTCCGTGCCGGTCGAGGAGGGGGGCGAGGGAATCGAGGCGCATGGTTCCTCCCTGCGTCGTCGAGGGGGCGATGTGCTCATGTGAGGTGACCGGCGCGTGGTCGCCCTCAGGCGCCGATGCCTCCGGACGGACCGGTCCGCCCGTGCCGGGCCACCGCACGTCAGGACGCCCCGTGCGCCCGGTGGTCCCGCGCGTCCCGGGCCTCCCGTGCGTGCCGCGGTCACCCGCGGTTCCTGCGGGTACCCCTCGCCCCGGACGCCGACACGGCCCCGCGCCGGCTGCGCGGAAACCGGGGCCGCCCCGCCGCTGTGCGCAGGGTCGGGGACATGCCAATATCCGGGGATGGCGTCACTGAGCGAACTCCTCCCCACCGAGGCGATCCGGCTGGACGCGCCCGCAGCCGACTGGCGCGCCGCCCTCCGCGCGGCCGGTGACCTGCTGGTCGCGACGGGCAGCGGCACCGACGCCTACACCGACGAGATGATCGCAGTCGTCGAGGAGCACGGGCCCTACATCGTCCTCGCGCCCGGCTTCGCCTTCGCGCACGCCCGGCCCTCTCCCGCGGTGCGCCGTACCGGCATGGCGTGGGTACGGCTGGCCGAACCCGTGCACTTCGGGCACGAGGCCAACGACCCCGTCACGCTCGTCGTCGCGCTCGCCGCCGAGGACTCCGGGGCCCACACGGCGGCCATGGCGGCCCTCGCCAGGCTGCTGGGCGACCCGGCCACCGAAGCCGCGCTGCGGTCGGCGCCGGGACCTGAGGCGCTGCGCCGGGTGCTGGACGGCGAGGAGCCGGACGAGCACGGTGCCCGCGAGGCGAAAGCCGCGCACCGCCCCGACAGCACGCCCGGGCAGCGCTCGGACGCGGCGTCCGAGGGGCGCTCGGACACGGCGTCCGAGGGGCGGCCGGATGCGGCGCCCGAGAAGCGCTCGGACACAGCGTCCGAGGGGCGCTCGGACACGTCGCCCGGGCGGCGAGCAGGGGAGACGGTCCGAGGACGTTCCGCCGGCGCGCACGCCCCGGCGGTGCACACGATCCTCACCGTGTGCGGCAACGGCGTCGGCACCAGCCTCTTCCTCAAGAACACCCTGGAGCGGGTGGTGGAGCGCTGGGGCTGGACGCGGCACGTCACTGTCGAGGCCACCGACACGATCTCCGCCAAGGGCAGGGCGGCGGAGGCGGTGGCCGTCCTCACCTCGCGGGAGATCGCCAGGGCGCTCGGCGACATCGGCGTCCCGGTGCGGGTCGTGGAGGACTTCACCAGCGCCCGACAGGTCGACGCGGCCCTCCGCGACCTCTACGACGTCTGAGACCCCCGAGGGCGGGCGCTCCCGGTCGGCGCCCACCTCCGGCACCCCCACCGCACCACCCACGGCACGAGGCGGAAGGCTCCATGGACTGGCTGGTCACAATCGCGACGTTCCTCGTCAACGAGGTCCTGAGCGTCCCCGCGTTCCTCATCGGTCTCATCACGGCGGCCGGACTCGGCGCCCTGCGCAAGCCGGCGGGGCAGGTCGCCGGCGGTGCGATCAAGGCGACGCTGGGCTTCCTGCTCATCAACGCCGGCGCCGGACTCGTCGTCACCTCGCTGGCGCCGCTGGGAGAGATGATCCAGGGCGCCACCGGAGCGCACGGGGTGATCCCCACCAACGAGGCCATCGTCGGCATCGCTCAGGCGCGGTTCGGCGCCCGTGTCGCCTGGCTGATGATCGTCGGATTCGGGCTCGGGCTGCTGCTGGCCCGGTTCACCCCGCTGCGCTACGTCTTCCTGACGGGCCACCACATGCTGTTCATGGCCACGCTGCTGACCATGGTGCTGGCGACGGCCGGGCTGCCGGCGTGGGCCGTCGTCGTGGTCGGCGGCGTACTGCTGGGCATCCTCCTGGTGTCGATGCCCGCCTTCGCCCACCCGTGGACCAAGCGCGTCACGGGCAACAACACCGTCGCCCTCGGCCACTTCGGCACGGCGGGCTATGTGACGGCGGGCGCCGTCGGGCAGCTCGTCGGCAAGCGCAGCCGCAGTACCGAGGACATGAAGCTGCCCGAGGGGCTGCGCTTCCTGCGCGACTCGATGGTCGCCACCGCGCTGTCCATGCTGCTCATCTACGTGACCATGGCCGTGGTGTACGTCGCAGAGGCGGGGCGGCACACCGCCTTCGAGGCGTTCGCCACCGGCGGCGGCGCGCCCGCCGCCGACCTCGGCGACTACCTGATGCGGTCGGTCATGCAGGGCCTGCAGTTCGGCATCTCCGTCGCGGTCATCCTCTTCGGCGTCCGGACGATCCTCGGCGAACTCGTCCCCGCCTTCCAGGGCATCGCGCAGAAGGTGGTGCCGGGTGCCGTGCCCGCGCTGGACGCGCCGATCGTCTTCCCGTACGCCCCCAACGCGGTGCTCGTCGGGTTCCTGGCCAGCTTCACCGGCGGACTGTGCACCCTGGCGCTGCTGGCCTGGGTGCTGGGCCCGGCCTTCGGGCTCGCACTCGTGCTGCCCGGGCTCGTACCGCACTTCTTCACCGGCGGCGCCGCCGGCGTCTTCGGCAACGCCACCGGTGGCAGGCGGGGCGCGGTGCTGGGCGCGTTCTGCAACGGGGTGCTGATCACCCTGCTGCCCGCCACCCTGATGAAGGTGCTCGGGGCCTTCGGGGACGAGAACACGACGTTCGGAGACGCCGACTTCGGCTGGTTCGGCTCCCTCATCGGCTTCGCCGCCAAGGCGGGCGGCGCCGTCGGCATCGTCCTCATGCTCGTCGTCGGCGGTGCCGTGCTGGCTGGTGCCGTCCTGGTGCAGAAACGCGTCGTCGACCCCGGCTGGGACCCGGGCGCACACCGGGACGCGCTGTCACCGTCCGAAGCCGCCGCCTGTGGTGCTGCCGCCTCCGACGCGGGGGCTTCCGGCGCGGAAGCGGGCGTTCCCGCGCAGGGTTCCGGCACGTCCTCAGGACCGGAGACGGGGCCGCGCGGCTACCCCAGGCTCGCGCCACCCGTCGG
>NZ_JASKYT010000136.1:0-18699 GCF_041028275.1 Streptomyces sp. PU-14G | reverse complement strand
GTGCAGGTGCTGCCCAACAAGCTCGCCGACCCGCGCGCCCCCGAGGACAACCTCATGGAGCGGGCGCCCGGCACCGACATCTGGCACTGGACCGTCCGGTTGCGCCACGACTGGCGCGGCACCTACGACCTCTTCGTCGACGACGGGGAAGGACCCGCGCCCCACGACCAGGGCTACTGGCCCTGGCTGCGCACCCAGCGCAGGACCGACCCCCGCAACCCGCGCACCCTGCCCCGCCGCTGGGGAGGCGAGCCAGTGCCCTACGCCGAACTGCCCGCCGCCCCCACGGCCGCCGACTGGACCCCACGCGCCGAGGTGGCCCACGGCACGGTGACCGAGAGCGAGGTGGCGAGCGCGCACCTGGGCACCACCCGGCGCGTGTGGCTCTACACCCCGGCAGCCGCCGCGTCCGCGGAGCACACCGCAGCACCGCCGGCCGAACTCCCCGTGCTGGTCCTGCTGGACGGCGAACACTGGCAGCCGCGGCTCGGCCTGGCCCACCTGCTGGACAACCTCATCGCCGAAGGACGCCTCCCGCCCCTCGCCGCTGTGCTGCCCGACTCGGTCGACGCCGCCACCCGCTGGCGGGAGCTGACCTGCAGGACCGAGTTCGTCGCCTTCCTCGCCGACGAACTGCTGCCCTGGGCCGCCGCACACCTGCCGGTCACCGCCGACCCGGCGCGCACCGTGGTGGCGGGGCAGAGCCTCGGCGGCCTCACCGCCGCGTTCGCCGCGCTCCAGGCCCCCGGCAGGTTCGGCAACGTGCTGGCCCAGTCCGGCTCGTTCTGGTGGCCGGACGGCCCCTCGGCGGAGTGGCTGACCGGGCGCATCGCGGCCGGGCCCCGACTGCCCATCCGCTTCCGGCTCTCCTTCGGCCGCCAGGAGTGGGTCGCGCTGCCCGCCGCCCGCCGGCTGCGCGAGGCCCTCGCCACCGCGGGATACTCCGACGCGGTCTACGGCGAGTTCAACGGCGGCCACGACTACCTGTGCTGGCGCACTGAACTGGCCGACGGGCTGGTGGAACTGCTCGGCGACGGCTGATGGGCGGAGCGGTCCGCCGGGCGCGGCGCCAGTTGAGCGCAGGGATGCCAACTGGCGATGTCCTCGGGTAACAATGAAACCCACCGCGGACCACGGTCTGGGGGAGCCGCTTCATGAGCACTGAGGTCGAGGGGGACATGTGCGCCTACGCATCGGAGACGAGTCGGCCAACGCGTGCACGGCCGACGGCGGTGGCGACCTCACCGGCCTTTTTGCGGACTGGATTGCCAAGGATCGGGCAGTGGGCCGGTATGTCACCATCACTCGCGAACGTTCAGGACTGACTGACGGCGGGATGTCCGGAGGCCTGCTGGAGTGGATCGGCCTGAGCTTGAGCGCCGGCTTCTCCACTGCCGGCTTGATCTACTCCCATCTGAACTTCCGCGCTTCTCTTCCGCCGCGGCGGCGGCCGGGCGCGCGGCTGGTGGTCGAGCACAACGGTCTGCGCATGGTGATCGAGGACGGCAGCCCGGAGGACGCAGCCCGCCTCGCTCGTCTCCTGAGCGCAACGCGGGACTGCGAAAGCGACACACCAACCGGCCACTCGGGCCTGGTCGACGAGGACAGCTCCCGACAATCGACCAGGGACGACAGGGGGGCGAGTGGTGCTACCTGATCCGCACAAGAGCCGTGCGGTGGTGGTCGGGATCAGTGACTACGCGCACGCCGGGCTGGCCGCCATGTCGGCGGCGGCGACGGGCGCGGCCCACACGGCCCGACTGCTCCGCGAGCCCGCGATCTGGGGACTCCCACACGAACATGTCACCCTTCTTGGCTCCGAAAGCACGCGGGAGCAGATCCTGACGGCTGCCAGGGACGCCGCCTTGGCCACGGAGGACACGTTGGTGGTGTACTTCGCCGGGCACGGACTACGAGACCAGGCCGAACGCCTTCACCTGGCGCTCGTCGACGCCGACCCCGACTACCCGCAGATCGGCACCCTGCCCTACCGCCTGCTCCGCGACCTGATCAGGCAGGCCGGTCATCGGGCCAGGCACAGAGTCACCATCCTGGACTGCTGCTACAGCGGTATCGCCGGTGGAATGTCGCCTGGAGCCCCGACCCGTGACGATCTGGCCGCCGCGCTCGACGAAGACCCCGAGGCGCAGGCAACCGGTGCACACAGCGGGGAGGGGGAGTCTCGTGGGTGGGACGAGAGCGGCTACGGTGACTGCGTTTTGACGTCGGCGCCACCGCACAGCCGCTCGTTCGTGCGGCCTGGCGCCGCTTTCCCCGAGTTCACGGGTGAACTGATCGCCACGCTGGAAGCGGGCATCTCCGGAGTCGGTCCCGAGATCAGTCTGGAGCACATCTGGCTCAGGGTCCGCGACCGGATGCGCGGTCGCGACAGCCCCGAACCACAGTTGTTCGCGCAGAACAACGTCACACGCCACATTCACCTCCGCAACCGCTCACCACACGAACGCCGGGAGCAGGAAGCCGCACCCGATCCGGATCCGGGTCCCTCGGCTGCCCACGTCGCGGCACGGGATGCCGCCGAGAACGTTGCCCGCGCTGTCCCGGACCGCTTCACCAGGATGGGCCTGTTGGCCAGGATTGCCTCCGCGACGATCGCGGTCGACCCTGGCAAGGCGAGACTGCTGGCCGACGAGGTCGTGGAGGCCGGCCACGACATCACCGACCTCTCCCAGAGGGCTCGCCTTCTCACGAGTGCGGCCATCTGCCTGGTCGCTCTCGATCCGCCGCGGGCGCGAAGCCTCGCGGAGGAGGGCGAAGAGGCCGTTTCGGGGATGGCGGACCCCGATGCGAGGGCTTCCGGACTGATCGACCTGGCGAGGGCGGTGGTCGACGCGGACCGCGACCGGGCGACCTGGTTCCTGGAGAGGGCGGAGGAGGCTTTGCACGGTCTCCCGGACACGCGGCACAAGGCCGCGAGGTTCCGGACCCTGTCGTTCCTCGTCGACGAGGACGAACCAGCGTGGCGTCAGCGTCTGAAGGACCACTCCGCACACCTCTACAGGGTCGTTGACGAAAGGGAGCGGTTCGAGGAGGACTCGCGCTGTTCGCCGGAAGGCGTGCGCCGGGCCCGCGAGGTCAGAGCCAATACCGGCCCGGAGTGGGGGTGGCGGGTGGTGGAACTGGCCACCATCGCGAAGGACGTGGCCCTTGCGCGCCACTACCACCAGGCGGTGGAGCTCCTGGAAGAGGCCGAGAAGGCAGTCCCGGGGATCGTCCTGGATGAAAAGGCGGAGGCTCTCAGCGCACTCACCAAAGCTCTGCCCTTCCTCACACCGGCGGCTGCGACCATCCCCGATCGTGTTGTCGATCTCGCGGGGAGGTTGCGAAGCGTTGTATGGGGTTGCGCCGACGCGGCGCTGGGCGACCGGCTGATCGGCGTCGCGCGGACGCAGGCCGACATCGCGTATGAGTTGGCCGAAAAGGACCCCCGTCGAGCCGTCGGGCTCCTCCGCGTGGCCCAGGCCGTCAAGCCGGAGCTCACCGTCCAACAGCAGCGCCGCTTGGACCGCTACCTCGCGCGCGACCTTGCCCGCGTGGGGGAGGGCCTTGCTCCACTCGACGCCGAGCAGGCGGCAGCGCTCGCCCACGAGTCGATAGCCATCGTCCGGGCGCTGGAGGACGACCTGACCCAAGAGCTGGGGCTGGCCCTGAGCGTGCTGGCTCTGGCCGGCCAGCACCTGGCCGTCGCCGACCCGGACCGGGCGGACGAACTCTTCGCCGAGGCCGAAGCTCTGGCGCACCAACTTCCGGAAAAGCGGAGGATATTCGTACTCAAGGACGTCACGAGCGCGCTGACCACTGCGGGAAGGGACGCTGCGGGACCCCGCTCGTCTGGACAGGTACGTCCGCATGTTCGATCGCCTTCTTCTGAGCCTTCCGGAGGAGGACAGGAACTTCCCCCGGACAGCCATGGCCTGGACCCTGGTCGTCGCCGGGAAATCGGTGGTCGACAGGGACACCGGCCGAGCGCTCGGCTACGCTCGCGAAGCCGAACGCCTCGCGCGCCAGGTCCCCGCCGAAGACGAGATGCGTGACCATGGGCTGTTTTACGTCGCGGGTCTGCAGGCCGAGCTCGTCAAACACAGACCGGCCTACGCCGACCGCGCCATACGGACAGCCGAAAGCATCACGGACGACGGGTTGAAGTCGGTCACGGTACGCAATGTGGCCATAGCGCTGGCCCCCGCAGACACCGAGCACGCCGAGCGCATCGCCCAGAACGTCACTGACGCCGGTGACAGAGTCGGCGCCCTGGCCGCGATAGCGGAGGCGCGCCGGTAACTCCGCCAGCCCCCTCCAGGCTGCGGGAACGCTGTGAAGGACCAGGAGGTCGGAGCGGCGCGGTCCTCGGTCCGACGGTGCCGACCGCAACGCTGGGAAGATGCGGTGTCCCGGCGCGCGACGCGCGGAAGACCGCTGCTTTCCGGCGCGCCGGCACCACACTCTCGGAGTACCCGTTCGGATTTCCGCGGGTGCTGCCTAGCACCACCCCCCCCGGACGCCTCGAAAGCGGCGCCGGGCTCGCTCAGCCGTCCAGCTGAGCGAGCCTTCGCGCCAACGTCCCGGCGATCGCGTCGAGATGCTCGTCCCGCAGCAGCCGAGGGTGCGTGCAGTCGAGGTCGTGGTTGTCGATCGAGCCCGTCACGTGCGGACGCCACGCCGTGTGGGTCAGCCAGTCCTCGGCGCGCGGTGCGGCGGCCGTGAAGAACAGGACGTCGCCGTCGAAGACCCGGTGGTGGTGCTCGCGCATCAGCCGCGCGTGGTTGGGCACCACGTCCACGATCCGTGCCAACGTGCGGTCGGCGAGCCCCGCCAGCGGGCTGCCCGCCCGGCGCAGGGTGGCCAGCACGTCGTCGCGGTCGCGCTCGGTCGTGCGCTCGAAGCCGGCCATCCGCAGGACGGCCGTGAGCGCGTCGCCCTCCTCGGGTGCGGGCCTGCCGCGCCACTGTTCGGCGGGGAACGCGTCGAGCAGCGCCAGCAGATCGACCCGCTCCCCGGCCTCCTGGAGCAGCACGGCCACCGTGTGGGCGAGGACCCCGCCCACCGACCAGCCCACCAGCCGGTAGGGGCCGTGCGGCTGGAGGGCGCGGATGCGGTCCGCGTAGTCGGCGGCCTCCTCCAGCAGCGAGCCCGGCAGCGGCTCGTCGTCGGCCAGCCCGCGCGCCTGCACACCCCAGACGGGCTGTGCGGGGCCGAGCCGGGCCGCCAGCCCCGCATAGCACCAGGCCAGGCCGCCCGCCGGGTGGAGGGCGAACAGGGGCGTCCTGCCGCCGGTGGGGCGCAGCGGCGTGAGCACCTCCAGCGCGTCGCCGGAGACGGGGGCCGCGGTCTCCAGGCGAGCGGCGAGCGCGGCGGGGGTCGGGGCCTCGAACAGCGAGCCGATCGTCAGTTCGGTTCCGTGCGTCTCGCGTACCCGTGCCACCAGTTGCACGGCGAGCAGCGAGGTGCCGCCCAGGTCGAAGAACGCGTCCTCGGGCCCCACCCCCGGCACACCGAGCACCTCGGAGAACAGGCGGGTCAGCAGCTCCTCGCGCGGCCCCGCGGGGCGCCGCCCGCCGTCCGTGCCGCCGGAGGCGGCGAAGACGGGCGCGGGCAGTCCCCCGCGGTCGAGCTTGCCGCTGGGGCCGAGCGGGAACTCGGCCACGGCGACGACCGCCGACGGCACCATGTGTTCGGGGAGTTCCGCGGCGAGGGCGGCGCGCAGCGCCGCCGGGTCCGCGTCCCCGGTCACGTACCCGACCAGGCGCTGCTCGCCCGGACGGTCCTCGCCCAGGCGGTCCTCGTCCAGGCGGTCCTCGCGCACCAGGGCGCAGGCGCCGGTCACGCCGGCCTGGGCCGCCAACGCGGCCTCGACCTCGCCCAGTTCGACGCGCTGGCCGCGCAGCTTCACCTGGTCGTCGGTGCGGCCCAGGTAGACGACCTCCCCCGCGTCGGTCCAGCGTGCCAGATCCCCGGTGCGGTACATCCGCTGCTCCGGCGGTCGGGGATGTCCCGGCCGGCCGCCAGGCGTCGTCACGAAGCGTGCGGCGGTCAGCTCGGGGCGGTTCAGGTAGCCGTCGGCCAGTTGCGCCCCGGCCAGGTACAGCTCTCCCTGCACGCCCGGGGGGCACGGTCGCCCGGCCGGGTCGAGCACGTGCAGGCGGGTGTTCCACACCGGCCGCCCGATCGGCACAGGACCCGTCGCGTCCGGGTCGCAGGCGTGGTGGGAGACGTCGACGGCGGCCTCCGTGGGGCCGTACAGATTGTGCAGCTCGACGCCGGGCAGCGCGGCGAAGAAGGCCCGCACCGTCTCGCGGTGCAGCGCCTCGCCGCTGCAGAACACGCGGCTCAGGCCCGTGCACCCGGCCGCGTCGGGCCCTGCGAGGAACGCCTGGAGCATCGACGGCACGAAATGGCAGACGGTGACGGACTGCTGCCGTATCACCTCGGCGAGGCGCACCGGGTCGCGGTGGCCGCCGGGCTCCACGACCACCAGCGTCGCGCCCTCGCGCAGCGGCCAGAAGAACTCCCAGACGGAGACGTCGAACGACGACGGTGTCTTCTGGAGCACCCGGTCGTCGTGGGTCAGCGGGTAGGTGTGCTGCATCCAGCGCAGCCGGTTGTCGATGGCGCTGTGCGGGACGACGACGCCCTTGGGACGTCCCGTGGATCCCGAGGTGTAGATGACGTACGCCGGGTGGGCAGGCGTCAGCGGGCGCTCGGGAGGTACGGGCGGGTGACACGACAGCGTGGTCTCGTCCAGGTCCCCGAGGGCGACCAGCGGGGTGTCACCCGCCGCGGGGAGCCGCTCCGCGTGGTCGGTGACGGCGCACACCGGCGCCGCGTCCTCCAGCATGAAGGCGAGCCGCGCGGCCGGGTAGTCCGGGTCGAGCGGCAGGTAGGCGGCCCCCGTCTTCAGCACCGCGAGGAGGGAGACCACCAGCTCCGCCGAGCGCGGCACGGAGACCGCCACGACGGTGCCGACGCCGGCGCCCAGCGTCCGCAGGTGCCGGGCCAGTCGGTTGGCGCGGGCGTCGAGCTGCGCGTAGGTGAGCGCCGTCGAGCCGTACACCAGCGCGGTGGCCTGCGGGGTGCGGGCCGCCTGCGCCTCGATGGGACCGATCAGGGTGGTCGGGGGCAGCGTGCGCGCTGTGCTGTTGAACTCCTCGACGACCAGGGTCTCCTCGGCCGGTGTGGCGATGCCGTGGACGGCCGTGGGGGCGTGCGGGTCCGTCCGGGCGAGCCGGTCCAGCAGCTGGAGGAAGCGTTCCTGGTGTGCGGCGAGGTCGGCGTGGCCGTACAGGGTCGGGTTGCCGTCGTGGTCGATGCGCAGCCCGCGCCCGTCGGCACGGTCGTAGATGTTGACGGTCAGGTCGTCCACAGGACCGGCGGACAGGTTCCGCGCCTGCACCGGTGTGCCCGCGAAGTCCACCGCGTAGTCGAACGGCATGACGTTGACGAGCGGGCCCACCAGGCCCCGGGACTCGCCCAGCAGGCCCAGGTCGCGGCGGATGTCCTCGTACCGGTACCGCTGGTGGCGGCGCACCTGGCGCACGCCGAGCACCACCTGCCGCACCAGGTCGGCGAAGGAGTCCTCGGGCCGCACGGTCAGCCGCAGCGGCAGCACGTTCATCACCATGCCAGGCACCCGCAGCGCGACCGAGCCCATCCGGCCCATCATCGGCAGTCCGAGGACCACGTCGTCGCGGCCGCAGGCCCGGGACACGTAGAGGGCCTGAGCGGCGATCAGCAGGTCGGGCCAGGTGGCGCGGGACCGGTCTGCCAGGGCCCGCAGCCGCTCGGTCGCCTCCGGCGCCAGGTGGGCGGTGCGGCGGTGGAACGTCCGCGCGGGCAGCGCGCTCCGCCCGGCCAGCCGTGGCGCCTCGGGGCGGTCGGCGAAGGCGGCGCGCCAGTGTGCGCGGTCTTGCGTGAACGCCTGGGAGGAGCGGTAGGCGGCGTCCTCGGCCACCAGGTCGGACAGCGGCTTGAAGGTGCGCGGGCCCGGCTCCTGACCACGGGCCAGCGCGCTGTAGACCTCAGCGGTGCGGCGTACCAGGAGCGCGTGTCCGAACCCGTCCATGACCAGGTGGTGGACGCGCTGGTACCACAGCCACCGCCGGTCGCCGACGCGGAAGAGGGCGTGCCGGAACGGCGGGCCTGCCGCCAGGTCGCACGGGGTGGCGAGGTCCGCGTGCATCCACTCCTCGGCCCGCTGTTCGGCCTCTTCGCCCGCGGAGCGCAGATCCTCCACGGCCAGCGGCAGCTCCACGGACTCACGCACCTGCTGGCGGGGGCCCTGCCCGGTGTCCTGGACGCGGACCCGCAGCGCGTCGGACTCGGTGACGACCCGGCGCAGCGCCGCGGCGAACGCCTCCGGGTCCAGCGGGCCGTCGATCACCAGGCATTCGGCGGTGTTCTGCGCGGGGCTGAGCGGGTCGAGGGCCTGCGCGTACCACATGCCCTCCTGCGCGGCCGTCAGCGGCAGCCAAGCACCGTCACCGGCGGGAGCCGGTCCTGCCCGGTGCGTGGACAGGACGGTCATGCCGCCCCCAGCAGCGGTGCCCACGCCTCGATGGCGGGGTTCTCGGCGAGGTCGGCGAAGTCGACGCGCACCTCGTGGTCGCGGCGCCAGCGCTCCAGCAGGGACATCAGGCGCACCGAGTCGAGCCCGTGGTCGACCAGGTTGCCGTCCAGCGGGATGTCGGCGGGGTCCTCGCCGAGGGCGTCGGCGACATCCGCGCGGATCTGCTCGGGTGTGAGGGACATCGGGTTCAGGCCTCCGTGCGGGCGGTGGGGTGGTCGGCAGGGCGTGGCGTGGCGGTGAAGTCGTCGAGGAGCGCCTCTGTCGTGGTGACGAAGCCGCAGCGGCCCGCGACCCAGCGCAGGGCCGCCGCGTGGTCTTCGGGGGAGAAGTCGGCGACGGCGTCGGCGACGACGAACGCCTCGATGTCGCGCATCCACGCGTCGCAGGCGGTCACCTGCACCCCGATGTGCGCGTACACGCCGACGACGATCAACTGGTCGCGGCCGGTCTCGCGCAGGAGGTCGGCCAGTTCGGTGCGGACGAACGCGCTGTACTTCCACTTGGTGACCGTGTGGTCGCCCGCGACGGGTGCGACGGCCTCCGGGATGGCGAGGGCGTCCGGGTCGTCCGCCACCCCCGGCCCCCAGAAGTCGAGTTGGAGGCCGCGTTGGTGCGGGGTCTGGCCACCGCGCTGGACGGAGTAGACGACCGGTAGGTCCAGGCCGCGGCAGGCGGACAGCAGCCGTGCGGTGTTGGCCAGCATGCCGGTCAGCGGCTGCTGTCCGGCGGGGAAGGCACCGAGGAAGTGCTGTTGCAGATCGTGGACGAGCAGCAGGGCGCGTGCCGGGTCGGCGCGCCAGGCGGTCGCGCGGTTGGCGGGCAACTCGTCGGCTCTCGGCAGGGGATAGGGGGCGATGGCGGGAAGTGCCACGGTGTCAGGCGCCTTTCACTGCTGCTCGGCGGCGGTCGCGGCGGACCGCAGCCCCTTCTTGCTGACCTTGCCGATGCCCGTCTGCGGGAACGCGGTGACGAACTCGACGAGGTCCGGGACCTTGTAGGCGGCGATGCCGCGCTCCCGCACGAACCGTTTTATCTGGGCGGGCCGCAACGGCTCGGCGCCCTCGCGCGGGATGACGTAGGCCAGGGAGCGCTCCCCCAGGTAGCTGTCGGGCACGGCGACGACGGAGACGTCGTGCACACCGGGGTGGGCGAGGATGATGTTCTCCACCTCCTCCGGCGCGACCTTCTCACCGCCCCGGTTGATCTGGTCCTTGGCCCGGCCCCCGACCACCAGATGGCCGCTGGGGGTGCGGCGCACCAGGTCGCCGGTGCGGTAGAAGCCGTCCGGGGTGAAGGAGCGGGCGTTGTGCTTCTCGGCGCGCCAGTAGCCGCGGATCGTGTACGGGCCCCGGGTCAGCAGGTGCCCGAACGCGCCCTCGGGCACGTCGCGGTCGTCGTCGTCGACGATGCGGACCTCGTCGTCGGGGGAGATGGGGCGGCCCTGGGTGGTCACGGCGGTTTCCTCGTCGTCGTCCAGCCGGGTGTAGTTGACCAGCCCCTCGGCCATGCCGAAGACCTGCATGAGCCGGCAGCCCAGCGCGGGTTCGAGGCGGCGCGCCGCCTCCTCGCTGTACTTGGCGCCGCCGACGAGGACGAGTTCCAGGCGCGAGAGGTCGTCCTCGGCGGTGGCCGCCGCCTGCGTCCACACCAGCGCCAGCGGCGGTACGAGACCGGTCATGGTGACGCCCTCGCGCGCCATCAGGGGGAAGGCGGTGCCCGGGTCGGGGCGCGGGCACAGCACGACCCGGCCGCCGGCCAGCAGGGTCCCCAGCCAGCCGGGGGAGCTCATCGGGAAGTTGTGCGCCGCGGGCAGGACGACGAGGAAGCGGGTGTCGGCGTCCACTCCGCAGATCTCGTTCGAGCCGTGGAGCGAGTACAGGTAGTCGTCGTGGGTCCGGGGGATCAGCTTGGGCACGCCCGTGGTCCCGCCCGAGAGCTGCAGGAACGCCAGCTCGTGCGGCTCGGGCCCGGCGAGGGGGCCTTCCGGGGCGCGGGCGACCTCGCTCAGCGCCGTGTGCTCGCCCGGATCGCCGACGACGAACACGTGCCGCAGCGACGGTGCCTGGTGGCGCACCGTGGAGGCCAGGCGCCGGTGGTCGAACCCCGTGTGCCGGTCAGGGATCACGTAGGCCACGGCCTCGGTGAACGAGCAGAAGTAGGAGATCTCCGTCTCGCGGTGCGCGGGCAGCGCGTACACGGGCAGCGCGCCGATCCGGAAGAGGGCGAAGACGACCTCCACGAACTCGCCGACGTTGGGCAGTTGCAGCACGACCCGGTCGCCCTTGCCGATACCGCGTGCCGCGAAGCCCGCCGCCAGCCGGTCGGCGCGCTCGTCCAGTTGCCGGTAGGTCCAGGTGCGGCGCTGCGGCGCCGGGTCCACCAGGGCGACGCGGTCGGGGTGCGCGGCGGCCCGCTCGCGCAGCATCTGCCCGAACGTCTCGCCGCGCCAGTAGCCCGCGGCCCGGTAGCGCTCGGCGAACGCGGCGGGCCACGTGGGCGCGTCCACGCCCGGGGTGAGGGCCGTTGGGGCGGAGTCTTCTGCGGGAGCGGTCCGCCCGGACTGCGCGGACGCCGTCTGTGCGGACGCCGCCTGCGCGGCCCGCTCGGGCACGGCCTGCCGGGTGCTCATAGCGCGGCCCCCACGGCGTCCAGGAACGTGCGGAACTTGGCGCCGGTCTCCGCCGTCTCCGCCTCGGGGGAGGAGTCGGCCACCACACCGGCCCCGGCGAACAGCCGCAGCCGCGAGCCCTCGGCCTCGGCGCAGCGGATCGTCACCACCCACTCGCCGTCCCCGTCGGCGTCCTGCCAGCCGACCATGCCGGTGTAGGGGCCCCGCTCGAAGGGCTCCAGCGCGGCGATGACCTCGCGAGCCGTTCGGGTCGGTGTGCCGCAGACCGCCGGAGTGGGGTGCAGCGCCGAGGCCAGCTCCAGCGCGGTGACCGAGGGGTCGGACAGTTCGCCGGTGACGGTGGTGGACAGGTGCCACATGGCGGCGGTACGCACCAGCGTCGGCTTGTCCGGTATCTCCAGGCGTGCGCAGAACGGCGCCAGCGCCTCCCGCACCGCGTCGACCACGACGGCGTGTTCGTGCAGGTCCTTCGGCGACTCCAGCAGCGCGGCGGCGCGGCGCACGTCCTCGGCCAGGTCGCCGCTGCGGGGCGCGGACCCGGCCAGCGGGTTGGCGGTCAGACGGCCGTCCCGGCGGGCGACGAGGAGTTCGGGGCTGGCGCCGACGAGGGTGCGGCCCGGGCCGCTGGGCACGGCGAAGGTGTAGCCGGCCGGGTCGCGGCGGGCCAGCCGGCGCAGCATGGCGGGCAGGTCAGGTTCGCCGGGCGCGGTCAGCTCCAGGGTGCGGGCGAGCACCACCTTGTCGAACTCTCCCGCCCGCATCCGCTCCACGGCCGAGGCCACTGCCCGGCCGTACCGTTCCGCGGTCGGCACCTCGCGCATCTCCCAGCGGCCGTCCGCCTCCTGCTCGGGGACCGGCAGGACCACCAGCGGGTCCTCGCGCAGCGGCGGCGCCCACCGCACCCGCTCGGGGACGGCCAGCGCAGGCGGCGCGTCGGGGGCGAAGGGCAGCGCGCCCACCACGAGCGGCGCCGGGTCGCCGGCTTTCCGCCGGGCGTCCAGCAGCCGGCGTACCCGCTCGGGCAGCGGCCGTGCGTCGTGCGGCGTCTCGGCCGCCGTACCGTGCGCCAGCAGCGTGCGGTGCGGCGTGGCCAGCAGCCGGTCGGTGCCGCTTCGGTAGGCGTCCAGGAGGGCGGTCGCCGCGCCGGGGGCGAGACGCGGACCCGGCTGGGCGGGCGCGGTCTCGTCGGTGGGCGCGGGGAGTTCACGCAAGGGGACAGACATGGTTTCTCCAGGGGAGAGGCACGAGCCGTGGCGACGGCGGGGCCGGGCGGTTCAGGCCCGCAGCGTGGCGCCGCCGTCCACGTACAGGTCGTGCAGGGTGATGTGGCGGGCACGGTCGGAGGCGAGGAAGACGACGGCCTCGGCGATGTCGGCCGGGTCGGCGATCCGGCCGAGCGGGATGCCGGTGCGGTACGTCGCCAGGTCGCCCTCGATCACCCGCCGCGCGGCGGTCGCCTCGTCGTCGGCGCCCGGGCCCCAGCAGGCCCGCTGCATGTCGGTGAGCGTGGAGCCGGGGGAGACGGTGTTGCAGCGCACGCCGCGCTCGGCGACCTCCAGACCGAGGCACTTGGTGAACATCACCGCCGCGGCCTTGGAGGCGGCGTAGGCGGCCATGCCGGTGCGGGGGATGCCCGCCGCGTTCGAGGCGACGGTGACGATGCTGCCGCTGCCGCGCTCGGACATGCGGCGGGCAGCGGCCCGCGACACGTGGAAGACGCCGTTGGTGTTGACGGCGAAGGTGGCCTCCCAGTCCGCGTCGCTCAGCTCGGTCACCTCGGCGCCGCGCAGGATGCCCGCGACGTTGGCGGCGATGTCGAGCGGGCCCAGGAGGCGGTCGCTCTCGGCCAGTAGCGCCTCGACCGCCGCCGCGTCGGTCACATCCAGCGGGCGCGCGGTGACCTGGCCGGGATGTTCGGCGGCGAGCTTCTCCACGCCCGCCGGGTCCAGGTCGGTGGCCAGGACGTGCGCGCCCTGTGCGACGAGTGCCCGTACGACGGCTGCGCCGATGCCACGGGACGCGCCCGTCACCAGGGCGAGCCGTCCGTCGAGTTCGGGCGCGCGGGGGTGTGCCGCGCCGGGTGCCGTCTCGTGTGCGGTGCTCACGCGACCATGGCCTTCCTGATGTCGGCCAGTACCGAGACGGCGGCGTTGGCGCCGCCCAGGCTGGTCCACTTGGACCCGTCGATCTCGGTGACGTGCTTCTCGCGCACCGCGTCCAGCTGCTGGTAGGCGGGCTTGTGGGTGAGCTTGTCGAACAGATCGGCGTCGGGACCGTTCGAGGAGAGGGTGCCGATGAACAGCCAGTCCCCGTCGACCTTCTCAAGGCTCTCGTCGCTGATCGGTGTGGAGTGGCCCTCGCCCTTCCGGTTCTGGATGCCGGGCCGCTTGAAGCCCAGGTCCCCCAGGACGCCGCTGATGAAGACGCCCTGCTGCATCACGGCTGTGCCCTTGGCCGAGTACCGGGCGACGGAGACGGTGGCGCCGGCGTGGGAGCCGAGGTCCTTCTTCAGCGCCTCCGTCTTCGCGCGGTAGTCGTCGAGGAAGCCGTCGGCCTTGTCGTCCTTGCCCAGCACCTTGCCGGTGAGCCGCAGGGACGTGCGCCAGTCCTTGGTCTTGTCGATGGTCACCACGGTGGGCGCGATCTTCCGCAACTGTGCGAGGACCTGCTTGTCGGCGAGCTGTCCGGCGAGGATGACGTCCGGCTCGGCGCGGACGACCTTCTCGATGTCCGGGCCGGTCACCGCGCCGACCACGGGTATGCCCTTGGCCTCCTTCGCCAGGTAGGCGGGCGCCCCCTGCTGTCCGCGGCCGGCGGTCAGCCCGACCGGCTCGACGCCGAGCGCGAGGGAGGAGTCCAGGTCCATCTCGCTGAGCGCGACCACGCGCTCGGGGTCCTCGGGGACCGAGACCTTCGTGCCGGTGGCGTCGGTGACCCGGACCGTGCCGCCCTTGTCTCCCTTGCTGTCGCCGTCGGCCTTCGCGTCGGAGGAACCGCAGCCCGCGAGCGTGGCCGCGCACGCGGTCAGGCACAGGGCGGCGACGGCGGGGCGGACGCGTCTGCGAACGGGGGCGGAGGGCTTGAGCTGCATGGTCGGGTTCTCTCCTTCAGGCACGCGCGGTCGGTTTCCGGGCATGCGCAGTCCTGCCGCCCGGACGATTCCGGACGGACGAGCTTAGGTTAGGCTAACCTCATGAGCAGTGTGCAAGAGGGACGGGCCGCCGCATCCGGCACCCCTCCCGGTCAACGCCCCGCGCGCAAGCGGCGGTTGGTTCTCGAAGCCGCCCTCGTGTTGACCGTCCTCCTCCTGGGGCTCGTCCTCACCTCCCTCCTCGTCGGCAGCGGCTCCAGCTCCCCGGGCCGCGCCTGGGACTACCTCCTCGGCGACCCGCAGGCCCGCGCCGACGCCCAACTGCGCCTCGCCGTCCTGGACGTCCGGCTGCCCAGGACGCTGGCCGCCGTCCTCGTCGGCGTCTGCCTCGGGCTCGCCGGATGCCTGCTCCAGGCCGCCACCCGCAACCCGCTCGCGGAGACCGGACTGCTCGGCGTCAACTCCGGCGCCGCCTTCGCCGTCGTGTGCGGACTCACCTTCTTCGACGCCGAGTCCCCCACCGCGCTGCTGTGCTGGGCGCTGGCCGGCGGCATCACCGCCAGCGCCGTCGTGCTGCTGCTCGCCGCCTCGGGACGCACCGCGGGATCGCCGCTGCGGCTGGTCCTGGTCGGCTCGGCGCTCGGCGCCACCTTCCACGGGCTCACCTCGTACGTACTGCTGGGCACCCAGTCGACGTTCGACACCTACCGCTACTGGACCATCGGTTCGCTCGCCGGAGTCGAGACCGGCGACCTGCTCCCGCTGCTGCCCCTGGTGCTGCTCGGGCTCGGCACGGCACTGGCCTGCTCCCGCCCGCTGTCCGCGCTCGGACTCGGCGACGACAGCGCCCGCTCGCTCGGCCACCACCCCGAACGCGTCCGCCTCGTGGTGGCGGGCGCCGTCTCCCTGCTGGCCGGCTGCGCCGTCGCCGTGGCGGGGCCCATCGCGTTCCTGGGGCTGCTCGCGCCCTACGCCGCCCGAGCCGTGGCCGGGGCGCACATGACGGCCCAACTCCTGCTGTCCGCACTCGTGGCGGCCGACGTGCTCCTCCTCGCCGACCTCTTGGCCCGGATCGTCATCCAGCCGTGGGAGACCCCCGTCAGCGTTCTGCTCGCCTTCGTCGGCGGCCCGCTGCTCGTCTGGATCGCCCGCTCGCACCGCATGTCCACCGCGGGAGCCTCCGCATGAGCGCGCCCGACGGGCTCGGCCGCACCCGGCACGAGCACCCCGTCGCACCCCCGCCCGACAGCACCGTGCTGCGCGTCGGAGGGCTCTCCTGGCTCTTCCCGCGCCGCAGCGCGCTGGCCGCCGCGCTCCTCCTGCCGCTGCTGGCGCTGGCCACCGCCCTGGCGATCGTGGCCTCTTCCAGCGGCATGGGGCTCTCCGACGCGGTCGGCGGCCTGCTGGGCACCGGCGACCCGGGCACGGTGATGATCGTGCGCGACTTCCGGCTGTCCCGGCTGTGCGTGGGGTTGATGGTCGGTGCCGCGCTCGGCGTCGCCGGCTGCCTCACCCAGACCCTGGCGGGCAACCGGCTCGCCACCCCCGACCTGGTCGGCGTCAACGAGGGGGCCACCGCCGCCGTCGTCGCCTCCGCCGCGGGATCCGCGACCGGCATGGTCGGCCAGTGGTGGCTCGGCCCGATCGGTGCCGTCGTCGCCGCCGCGCTCGTGGTGCTGTGCGCGGGCGGCGCGGGGACGGCCGGCTACCGCATCCTCGTCGTGGGTATCGGCGTCTCCACCGTCGTCGGTGCCGTCAGCGACCTGATCATGTCGCGGGAGAACGACAACACCGCGGGCGGCGTCTTCCTGTGGGCCGTCGGCAGCCTCAACGGCCGCGACTGGAGCGCGGGCACACCTTTCCTCGTCGCACTGCTCTTTCTGGTGCCGCTCAGCCTGGCGGCCGGGCACCGGCTGCAACTGCTGCGCTTCGACGACGAGGTGGCGGCCTCGCTCGGCGTCGAGCTGCGCCGCCTGCGGACCGCCGCGCTCTGCCTCGCCGTCGCCCTGGCCGGACTGGCGGTCGGCGTCGGCGGACCCATCGCCTTCGTCGCGCTGGCCGCGCCGATCCTCGCCCAGGGGCTGTCCGGGCCCACCCGGGTGCCCGTCGTCGGCTCTGCCCTCGCCGGTGCGGTCCTCGTGGTCGCCGCCGACGCCCTCGGCCGCGTCGTCGCCCCCGTCGAACTCCCCGTCGGCGTCGTCACCAGCGTGCTCGGCGGGCCCTTCCTGCTGTGGGTACTGCTCCGCTCAGACCGCACCACCCGAAAGGCGCGCACCCGACCATGACCGAGACGACCCCGGGCCTCGAAGTCCGCGCCCTGCACGCCGGCTACCCCGGCAGGCCCGTCGTCCACGACGTGGACCTCACCGTCACCGGCGGGCAGGTGGCCGCCATCGTCGGCCCCAACGGCTGCGGCAAGTCCACCCTGTTGCGTACCCTCGCCCGGTTGCACCGCCCCGACTCCGGGACGGTGCGGATGGCGGGGGCCGACGTGTGGCGGCTGAGCCGCCGCCAGGCAGCGCACCGCGTCGCCCTGCTGCCCCAGTCGCCGCGCGCGCCCGAAGCCGTCACGGTGGCCGGGCTCGTCCGCTACGGCCGCCACCCCCACCAGGGGCTGCTGCGCCAGTGGTCGCGCGAGGACGAACGCGCCGTCCGCGAGGCGCTGGAGGCCACCGGCACCGCCGAACTGGCCGCCGAACGCCTCGACCAGCTCTCCGGCGGCCAGCGCCAGCGCTGCTGGCTCGCCATGGTGCTCGCACAGCACACCCCCGTGGTGCTGCTCGACGAGCCGACCAGCGCGCTCGACCTCGGACACGCCGTCGACGTCCTCGCCCTCGTCCGCGAGGTGGCCGCCACCGGGCGCACCGTCGTGATGGTGCAGCACGACCTGACGGCGGCAGCCCGCCACGCCGATCTCCTCGTCGCCATGAAGGACGGCCGTGTGCTGGCCCAGGGAGATCCCCGCGAGACGGTCGACGAGACGCTGGTGAAGGAGCTCTACCAGGCGGAGGCCGACATCCTGTCCGCCCCGGTCGACGGTGCCCCCGTCGTCGTCCCACGGGCCCGGCGCGCGGGCCTGTGACGGTACCCGGCCGCGCCGACCCGCGCGGGCGTGTCAGCGTCGCGGGGTCAGCGAGAGCAGGGGGGCGCCCGCGGGGAAGAGGTACTTGGCGGCCATGACAGGGCGGCCGGAGGCCGAGACGGTCTGGGTGAGCAGCATCGCCGGGGTCTCGGGCGGCCTGGAGACGGCACGGCCGCGCACCGTGCCGAGCACGGTGGCTCCCAAGGTGCTGCGCGCCGTGAGTGCGGAAGCGGCCCCGCTGTGCAGGAAAGCGGCGAGCATGGTGCCGGGCGCCTCCCGCCCGCCGACCGGCTCGTCCCCGTGCGGCTCCTCCCGTCCGTCGGGGCTCCCGCTCCCGTCGGCGGCCAGGCTCCCGGCGGTGGCCACGGTGTCGGCGGCGGCCAGGCTCCCGGTGGCGGCCGGGGTGCCGCCGGGGTCGAGCGACGCGGCGCCGAGCGCGGTGACCAGGGACGGCCCGGCAGCGGCGCGCAGCGCCGTCTCGTCCGCGGCCCATTCGTGCGCGAAACAGGCGGGCGCGCCGTCCACGTCGACGACCGTCTCCCAGAAGCACGCGCGCTCCGCCGGTGCCATGCGCAGGTGGTAGCCGGAGAAGTCGGTGGGCTCCTCCCATTCGACGACGAGGCGGCGGCACCGCGGCGCGCCGGGTCCCAGAAGCGCTTCCACGGGCAGCAGCCGCTCCAGACCGGGGGCGGGCGGCGGCTGGTTGACGACGCTCCCCGAGCCCTGGCGGCGGGTTATCACGCCGTCCTCCTGCAGCAGGATCAGCACCTCGCGCAGCCCCGAGCGGCTCACGCCCAACTGGGCGGCCAACTCGGGCTCGGGCGGCAGCTTCGCCCCCGGAGGGAAGGTGCCGTCGTCGATGGCCGCCACGATCCGCTGGTAGAGCTTCACGCGGGGTGAGTGCCGACGGTCTCCCTGTCGAGGCATCGGGGCTCCCGAGTTTATTTGTCGGACAATGCGCGGCGATCGTCCTGCTGCGGTGTCGATCCGCCCACGCGTGCGCCCCAAGACTAGCGCCCCTCACCGGATCCTCTTCCCTCGGTCTTCCGCCGGTCTTCCGCCGGTCTTCTGTTGGCTTTCAGGCGGCCCTCCGGCGGCGCTCCGTCCGCTTCCGGCGATGTGCGGGCGGTGTGCCGGCGGGCGGGCCCCGGCGGGGYGCTGCCYCTTCCCTCGGTCTTCCGCCGGTCTTCCGCCGGTCTTCTGTTGGCTTTCAGGCGGCCCTCCGGCGGCGCTCCGTCCGCTTCCGGCGATGTGCGGGCGGTGTGCCGGCGGGCGGGCCCCGGCGCGACCAACGGGCAGCACCCCGCCGGGGC
>NZ_JASKYT010000135.1:0-18388 GCF_041028275.1 Streptomyces sp. PU-14G | reverse complement strand
CCCCTCCCGAGCCACGCCGGCTCCCGGGCTCGGGAGGGGTGCGCCGGGGTGTGGCCGGCCATCGGCCCGGGGCCCGGAGGCGGCCGGGCCGGCGCCCGGCGTGGCTCGGGAGGGGGGAGGGCTCAGGTGCGGCGGTAGCCGATGTCCTCGTAGCGGGGGGTGCTGAAGCCGAACGCTCCCACGTTGGCGAGGTCCCGCTTGGCGGCGATCAGTTGCGGGCGCTGGTAGAGGGGCAGCGAACCGGCCACCGCCCAGATCCGTGCGTCGGCCTTCTCCATCAGCTCCTTGCGCGCGCCGTCGTCCAGTTCCCCTGCCGCCTGCTCGAAGAGCTGGTCGATCCGGTCGGTCCCCACCCGCGCGTAGTTCTGCTCGACGAGCAGCGAGCCGTCGGACGCGGGCTGCGGCTTGGCGAAGATCGGCCGGGCCTCGGTCGCGGGGAAGGCGGTCGCGGGCCAGGCGTAGAGCGCCAGGTCGTAGTCGCCCGTGGCGATGTGGTCCGTGAAGTAGCTGTCCCCGGGGACTTCCTTGATCTGCGTGCGGATCCCGATTTCGTCGAGCATCTGCGCGATGCGCTCCCCCGTGGCGCGCAGCTGGGCCGAGCCCTTGCCCGCGGGCAGGACGAAGCGCAGGGCCAGCGGTTTGCCGTCCTTGCTGCGTACGGCGCTGGCCGGGTCGACGGCGAGTGCGCGCAGTTCGTCGGCCGTGGCCTGAACCTTCTCTGCCGTCTTCAGCGCCGACTCGGCCCGGCTCAGTTTCCGCTCGGAGCCCGAGTCCCTCGCCGAGGCGAGGCGGGCATGTGCGGCCTGCGCGAGGATGGCGCCGCGCTGGGTGGTGGTCGAGACGGTGAGTCCGAGCGGCTTGTCGACGACCTGCGCGATCTGTGCCGCGGTCAGCCGCGGCACAGAGGCCTCGGCCTCGGCGCGGTAGGGCGCGCGGGCGCCCGCCTGCGGGGACGCGGCGGCGGCCGGCGGCTCGGCCGGTCCGCCCTGGGACTGCTCCCGGTCATCCCCGCCCGCTTCGTCTTCCTTCTTCCCGTCCTCGCCCTTCGGGTGCCCCTCGGCGCCCTTCGGGTGCCCCTCGGCGGAGGGCTCGTCGGCGCCTGCTCCGCTCTTGCCCTGGGCGAGGGGGCCGCCGGCCTTCCAGCCGGCGTCCGCGAGGAGGGACTGCGCGGAGTCGATGTCCTCGCCGCCCACCGCTTCGCTGTTGTCCTGGTAACCGTCCTGGTTGGTCATCCGCAGGTGGCTGCCGAGCGGCTTGTCGGGCAGTCCTGTGCCCTTCAGGGCCTGCTGCGCGAGCTCGTCGCGGTCGATGGCGCGGGCCACGGCACGGCGTACCCGCTCATCGGACAGCGGTCCGCGGGAGCCGTTGAGGGCGAGTTGCGTGTAGGCGGGGTCGAGGGCCCGGCGCACCTCGTAGGAGCCGAGCTGCTCGGCGGTGGCGGCGCCGAACTTCTCCCGGGCCTCGCGCCGGCGCTTCGCGCGCAGCTTCGCCTCCTGTTTCTCGGAGCGCTTCTTCCCCGTGTCGGGGCGCCGCGGGCCGCCGAGACCGTTCGCGACGCCGATCTTCTTCGCCGCGGCGCCGCTGATGTCGGCGACGTCCACCTTCCCCTCGGCCAGCGCCTTGGCGCGCTTGTCGCGGGAGACGGCCGTCAGCACGATGCGGTCGAGTTTCGCGCGCTCGCCCCACCAGTGGGGGTTGCGCCGCAGGACGGTGCGCTCCCGGTCCTTGTCGGCCTTGGCGACCCGGAAGGGCCCTGCCACGGCGGCGAGCTGGGTACGGGAGCCGTCGTTGAAGGCGTGCGGGCTGCTCATCGCCTGCTTCGGGTAGAGCGGGGTGAACAGCGACCGCCAGTCCGCGTAGGGCTTGGCGAAGACGACCTCGACCTCACCCGCGTGCTGCCCCGCGGAGATCTTCTTGATGCGGTCGTATCCGGCGTTCCGCGCCGTCCAGTACGCCTTGTCCTTGCCGCGCAGCGCCTTCCACTGGGCGCGGAAGTCGGCCGCCGACAGGCGGCGGCCGTCGCTCCAGCGTGCCTTCGGGTTGAGCTGGTAGACGACGGTCTGCCGCGGTTCGGTCCCGGTGACCTCGGCGCCGCGCAGGAAGTCCTTGTTGAGCTGGGGCTTTCCGTGCTTGTCGAGGGTGAAGAGCGCGGGCAGGGTCGCTCCGGCGACCCGCTCGGTGGCTTCGGTGGCGTCCGGCTGGAAGACGTTGAAGGTGGTGGGCTTCGCGTCGACCGCCCAGCGCAGGGTGCCACCGGAGGTGACCTGCGCGCGCTCGGTGTCGCGGATGTCGCCGTCCGCGTCCGCCGTGCCCTGCCCGATGCCGGAGCCCGCACCGCCCTGGGAGTCTCCTCCCGCGCTGCAGGCGGCCAGCGGCAGCAGCACACCGGCGACCAGTCCGGCCGCCCATCGCTGGGCCACGCCCCGGTTCGGGCGCTTGCCTGAGCCCTGGTGTCCGCCCGTACGGCGGGGGGAGCCCACTGGCTGTGGCGGCCACGGGGGCCGTGCTGACTCGGCTGGGACGGCTCGCATGCTGAAACCTCCGGGGCTGACCGCGCGCCCGCAACGTCCTCTTTTGGCGGTTTTTGCGGTTCATCACATCTTTTCGCCCCACTCAAAGCGCGGCCAAACCCGGAGTCCGGCAGACACGACGCATGGGCCACGCATGCCACCCGTGCGGCGGACGGAAGCCGGCACCGAAGATCGCGGGCAGCCATCGCCAGGCCCCAGGAGCGCGGCGGTCAGTGGTCAGGCGGAACTCGAACGGGTGAATCGGCGGGAAACCACACCGGCACGTCCCGGACACCGCACACGATCAGCGCGGGGTGTCCGGCCCCGGCGTAGTCTGAGAGAGCCACGAGGAGGACCTGCGATGACCGCCGAACCTGTGATGGAGCCGGTGACGAAGGCAATGGACCCCATCGACCTGCTGATCGCGTTCGAGGAGGCGTCCGACGAGCCGATTTGTCCGCAGTACATCGAGGGGATGGCCATCGTGCCACCGCAGCCCGACTACCAGCACAACGATGCCGTGCTCAACCTTGTGATCCAGTTCCGTGAGGCCGGCTTTCGCCACACTGGGCTGTGCACTGGCTTCCGTGCTACCGCCGGAGCGAAGACGCGAAGTCTCGTGGTGCCCGACTTCTTCGTACTCCACCGCCGCCCCAGCGACCTGGACGAGGCTTACCGCAAGGCCCATCACGGCTGGTACTCGGCCGACCTCCTGGCCCTGGTGGGTGAGATCACCTCCAGCAACCACGAAGTGGACACCGGCCCGAAGTACCGGAGCTACGCCGCCGCCGGCGTCCCCGTCTACGTGCTCATCCACCGCAAGGCAGGCAAGGCCTACGCGTTCTCCGACCCGGTCGTGGATGAGGGCGAGGACGGCGAGGCCCGGTACAAGACGACGTGCGAGGTCTCCCTCGGGGACCCGTTGCCGCTGCCCGCCCCCTACCCCGGGCTGGACACCGCCGCTCTCGTGTCGGACTGAGGCGCCGAACCGCCGCGTGGCAACTTCGCGCCCCGCGCGAAGTGACCCGTACGGGCGGAAAGACGTGTCGCACTCTTCACAAGGGGGAGTGTGACGCGCAACACTCGCCAGGCGCATGGACCAAGCCGGCCGCCACCTAGCGGAGGTGGGCAACTCATGTCTCTGCACGATGAACTGACGGTCGCTCAGCGCTGTCTGGACGATCTCGCACGCTGCGTCAGCCGGCTCGAACAGCACGTCGGCAGCGGGTTGGAGATCCGGCGGATGCGCAGCGACGCCGAGCACCTGCGGGAGTCGCTCTCCCTGTTGAGAGCCACCGCGCCGCGGCAGCCCGGTGCGCCGCGCGCCGAGATGGTGACGATTTCCGACCAGCCCTACGACCCCGGCCTGTGGACGGATGTCGACGACGAGGGGCTCGGGGCGCGCGACCGGCACGCACCGTGACTCGGTGGATACTGCGAGTCCATGGCAGGCCCTTGCCGCCCTGATCCCCGTCGTCTCTTCCGGAGATTCCGTTGGCCACTGGCACCGAACCCCAACAGAACGCGGGGCCCCGACAGACCGCGGGCCCCCAAGCCACCGGCGTGCGCGGGAGCACGCGCGCCGCCATCGCCGCACCGCACCTGCGCAAGGACCGCTGGTGGCTGGCGCCCGCCGTCACCGTGCTCGGGCTGCTGGCGTTCGTCGTCTACTCCACCTGGCGCGCGTTCGCAGGCGCCGACTACTACCACGCGCCCTACGTCTCGCCGTTCTACTCGCCGTGCCTGGCGGACAACTGCGCGACGATGAAGGGCGGGCCCAACTGGGCGCTGTTCGGCCAGTGGTGGGGGCTCTCGCCCGCGCTGCTCATCCTGATCTTCCCGCTGGGCTTCCGGCTCACCTGCTACTACTACCGCAAGGCCTACTACCGCGGCTTCTGGGCCTCTCCCCCGGCCTGTGCGGTGGCCGAGCCGCACAAGACGTACTCCGGCGAGACCCGCTTTCCGCTGATCCTGCAGAACATCCACCGCTACTTCTTCTACGCGGCGCTGCTCGTCGCGGCGGTCCTCACCTGGGACACCCTGCTCGGCTTCCGCAACGCGGAGTACGAGTGGGGACACATGGGTGCGGGCACCCTGGTCTTCCTCGTCAACATCGTGCTGATCTGGGCGTACACCCTCTCGTGCCACTCCTGCCGGCACATCGTGGGCGGCCGGCTGCGGCACTTCTCCAAGCACCCGGTGCGCTACCGCATGTGGGGCTGGGTCGGAAAGCTCAACGAGCGGCACATGCTGCTCGCCTGGGCCTCGCTGATCAGCGTGGCGCTCGCGGACTTCTACGTCTACCTGCTGGCCACCGGCGCGTTCACCGACCCGCGCTTGTTCTGAAGAGATGTGAGAGGGAAGACAGCGACATGGCACACGTCGAACGCCACCAGTGGGACGTCGTCATCATCGGCGCGGGCGGCGCCGGGCTGCGCGCCGCGATCGAGGCGCGCGAGAGGGGGCTGCGCACCGCGGTGATCTGCAAGTCCCTCTTCGGCAAGGCCCACACGGTGATGGCCGAGGGCGGCATCGCCGCCAGCATGGGCAACGTCAACGAGGGCGACAACTGGCAGGTCCACTTCCGCGACACGATGCGCGGCGGCAAGTTCCTCAACCAGTGGCGGATGGCCGAGCTGCACGCCCGGGAGGCCCCCGACCGCGTGTGGGAGCTGGAGACCTGGGGGGCGCTGTTCGACCGTACGAAGGACGGGCGGATCTCGCAGCGCAACTTCGGCGGCCACGAGTACCCGCGCCTCGCGCACGTCGGCGACCGCACGGGCCTGGAGCTGATCCGCACGCTCCAGCAGAAGGTCGTCTCCCTCCAGCAGGAGGACTTCAAGGAGAGCGGCGACTACGAGGCGCGCATCAAGGTCTTCCAGGAGTGCACCGTCACGCGGATCCTGAAGGAGGACGGCGACGGCGGTGACGACGGCAGAGTGAGCGGCGCCTTCTGCTACGAGCGGGAGAGCGGCCGTTTCTTCGTGCTGGAGGCGCCGGCGGTGGTGCTGGCTACCGGCGGCATCGGCAAGTCGTTCAAGGTGACCTCCAACTCCTGGGAGTACACCGGGGACGGGCACGCGCTGGCGCTGCTGGCCGGGGCCTCGCTGATCAACATGGAGTTCGTGCAGTTCCACCCCACCGGGATGGTCTGGCCGCCGTCGGTGAAGGGCATCCTGGTCACCGAGTCGGTGCGGGGCGACGGCGGGGTGCTGCGCAACTCCGAGGGCAAGCGGTTCATGTTCGACTACGTGCCGGACGTCTTCAAGGAGAAGTACGCCGAGTCCGAGCAGGAGGCCGACGGCTGGTACGAGGACCCGGACAGCAACCGCCGCCCGCCCGAGCTGCTGCCGCGGGACGAGGTGGCCCGCGCCATCAACGCCGAGGTCAAGGCCGGGCGCGGCTCCCCGCACGGCGGCGTCTTCCTGGACGTCTCCACCCGGATGCCCGCCGAGACGATCAGGCGGCGGCTGCCCTCGATGCACCACCAGTTCCGCGAGCTGGCGGACGTGGACATCACGGCCGAGCCGATGGAGGTCGGCCCCACCTGCCACTACGTCATGGGCGGCGTGGACGTCGACTCGGACACCGCGGCGGCCCGCGGCGTGCCGGGCCTGTTCGCGGCGGGCGAGGTCGCCGGCGGGATGCACGGCTCCAACCGGCTGGGCGGCAACTCGCTGTCCGACCTGCTGGTCTTCGGGCGGCGCGCCGGCCTGCACGCGGCGGAGTACGCCCGCGCGTGCGCGGACGGGCGCCCGGCTGTGGGCGCCGGGCAGGTCGACGCGGCGGCGGCCGAGGCGCTGCGCCCGTTCGGCGAGGCGGACGCCCCCGCGACTGCCGGGGACCCTGAGAGCCCCGCTCGCGAGCGCCGCCCCGCGGAGAACCCGTACGCGGTCCACCAGGAGCTCCAGCAGTCCATGAACGAGCTGGTCGGCATCATCCGGCGCGAGGAGGAGATGTCCGAGGCGCTGGAACGCCTCGCCGACCTGCGCGAGCGCGCCGCGCGCGCCACGGTGGAGGGCCACCGGCAGTTCAACCCCGGCTGGCACCTCGCGCTCGACCTGCGCAACATGCTGCTGGTCAGCGAGTGCGTGGCCCGTGCCGCGCTCAACCGCACCGAGTCGCGCGGCGGGCACACCCGCGACGACTACCCGGAGATGGACCGCGAGTGGCGCCGCGCCAACCTCGTCTGCGCCCTCAAGGCGGCGGCCGAGGGCAGGGGGGAGCGCGCCGAGCGGATCAGCCTCCGCCGCCGCGAGATGCCGCCGATCCGCAAGGACCTCCTTGAGCTGTTCGAGAAGGAGGAGTTGATCAAGTACCTGACCGACGAGGAGCTGACGAGCGAGTGACTACCGCACCGGACACGACGAGCTACGACGCGCACTTCAAGGTCTGGCGCGGCGATGTGGACGGCGGCGGTCTTGAGGACTTCACCGTCGAGGTCAACGAGGGCGAGGTCGTCCTCGACATCATCCACCGCCTCCAGGCCACCCAGGCACCCGACCTCGCGGTGCGCTGGAACTGCAAGGCGGGCAAGTGCGGCTCGTGCAGCGCCGAGATCAACGGACGGCCGCGGCTGCTGTGCATGACCCGCATGTCGGTCTTCGAGCGCGCCGAGACGATCACCGTGACCCCGCTGCGGGCCTTCCCCGTGGTGCGGGACCTGGTCACCGACGTCGGGTTCAACTACCAGAAGGCGCGCGAGGTCCCCGCGTTCGTGCCGCCGCAGGAGCTGGCGCCCGGCGAGTACCGGATGCAGCAGGAGGACGTCGGGCGCTCGCAGGAGTTCCGCAAGTGCATCGAGTGCTTCCTGTGCCAGGACACCTGCCACGTGGTCCGCGACCACGAGGAGAACAAGACGGCGTTCGCCGGGCCGCGCTTCCTGATGCGGGTCGCCGAACTGGACATGCACCCGCTGGACGCCGCCGACCGGGAGGGCCTGGACCGCAAGTCCGCCGCCCAGGACGAGCACGGGCTCGGCTACTGCAACATCACCAAGTGCTGCACCGAGGTGTGCCCGGAGAACATCCGCATCACGGACAACGCCCTCATCCCGCTCAAGGAGCGGGCCGCCGACCGCAAGTACGACCCGCTGGTCTGGCTCGGCAACAAGATCCGCCGCCGGCAGGGGTGATGTTCCTCCCGGCCCCCGGGCGGCGCGCCCAGGGGCCGGGCACCGTCAGCTCTCCGCGAGCACCGAGAGGAAGTCGGCGACCAGCTCCGGCGGGTTGGCCGCGCTGCTGAGCTCGAACATCTCCTCCGGGTCGAACATGTCGTAGAGGATGACGGGCACCGGACGCCCCAGGGCCCGTACCAGGTCGCCGTCGGCGTGCAGTTCCCCGGCCACGTCGACGCAGAGCGCGTGGAACGCGCCCTCCAACCGCGCAGCGCGCTCGTCCTGCACCTCTTCCGGGGCGTCGTCCTCGTACCAGAGCCCGGCCGCCTCGGACTCGGCGCGGTGCAGCTCGGCACCGCGCGGATCGTGCTCCTCGTCGTGGCCGAGGACGCGGACACCTTCCAGGCCCGAGGGCGGGAAGTACGCGTAGCTCCACCGCACCTCCCACGGGTCGGCGGCGCTGGAGACGGCGAGCTGCCTGGCCACCTCACCCTCCGTGACGTAGCCGACAGCCAGGTGGGGAAAGCGGGGATCCTGGTCGACGGCGTCGATCCGGAACGTGACCGCGTAGATGCCGCCGTCCGCGTCCGGGGGAAACTCCGCCACAGCGCGCGCCACCGCCTGTCTCATGTGCTGCCGGAAGGTCATGGGGCGCTCTCCTGGGTGTCGCGGGTGTGGAGGGAACTCTAGTGCGAGAGGGAGAACTCCGAGTTCCGCGTACGGGCATGGGACTTTCGGCAGTACCGCGCTCGCCCGCGGCCCTCTACCGTCGCTCCCGTGAACGAGGCCGTACCTACGAAGTCCCCCGCCGCCGGCGGCCCGCGGCGGGCAGCCGGACGCGGGTCGACGGCCCCGCGCCCGCTGGTCGCCCGATGCCTGCCGGCGGCTCGCCGCCTGCGCACGAGCGGGCACCTGGCCGCGGTGGGCGCCGGGGGCACCGCCGTCCTCGCCGTGACGGCAGGCCCGTGGTGGATCGCCGCGACCGCAGGGTGCGCGTTTGTGGCCGGGCTGCGGCGGGGCAGCGGCCGGATCGCCGCGCTGCTGCTGGCCGCGGTCCTCGCCGTGGCCATGGTGAGCGCGCTGACGGTGGCGGCCTCGCTGACGCCCGGCACGCGCTTCGTGGCGGTGGTGCTCCTCGCGGGCATGCTGCCCTGGTGCGCGGGCCGCTTCTGGAGGCAGTACCGGCAGCTTGCACGGGCCGGCTGGGAGCGGGCCGCGCAGCTGGGGCGCGAGCGGCAACTGGTCGCCGAGCAGGCGCGGGAGCGGGAGCGGACCCGCATCGCGCAGGACATGCACGACGCGCTCGGGCACGAGCTGGGCCTGCTCGCCCTCTCCGCGAGCGCGCTGAAGCTGGCGCCCGGCCTGGCCCCTGAGCACCGTGCGTCCGCCGCCGACATCCGCCGCCGGGCCGAGGCCGCCGTCGACCGGCTCGGTGAGGTCATCGGCGTCCTGCGTGCCTCGGGCGAGACCGCGCCCGTACGCCCCGCGGACACCAGCGTCACCCGCCTGCTGGAGCAGGCCTCCGCCTCCGGGCTGGCCGTCACCGCGTACGTGGACGAGCACACCGACGACACGGCGTCGGCCGCCGCACCACCCCGCGCGGTCCAGAGCGCCGCGCACCGCGTCGTACAGGAAGCCCTCACGAACGTCGCCAAGCACGCACCGGGCGCCGCCGTCACAGTCCGCGTGACGCGTACCGACACCGACACCGGCTCCGGTGCCGGTACCGGCACCATCGGCACCAGCACCAACGGCGGTGGCACCTTCGGCGGTGGCGGGTCCGGTCCGGCAGCCGTCGGGGGGACGCGGGTCGAGGTGGTCAACGGGCCCGGTCCTGGCGGCGCTCCCGAGCAGCGAGCCGCAGGAGGAGGGCACGGGCTGCCGGGACTCGGCGAACGGGTCCGGCTGGTGGGCGGGTCGCTCCGGCACGGGCCGACTCCGGACGGCGGTTTCGCCGTCCGGGCGGTACTCCCCCACACGCGCCCGCCCCGTCCGGCGCCGATGACGGCCGCCACCCCCGAAGCGCCCTTCGCGGGCGAACGGCGGCGCGCCCGGCGGGCGCTGGGCCGTACGGCACTCACCGCCGTGACCTCCTGCCTGCTCACCGGCGCCCTGCTGGGCGGCGCCCTGACGTGGTGGGACATGCTGAGGACCGAACAGGCGGTGCTGGCGGCCGAGGACTTCGGCCGACTGCGGGTCGGGCAGCAGCGGGAGCGGATCGCCCCGCTCCTGCCCGACACGCAGACCCGGCACCGGCCCGCGCACGCCCCGCCACCGCCGCAGGAGCCCGGTACGAGATGCGAGTACTACGCCATGACCGCCAACCCGTTCGACGACCGCTCGGGCGACGTCTACCGGCTCTGCTTCCGCGCGGGCACGCTGGTGTCCGCCCGGGCGCTGCGCTCGTGAGGGAGCGGCGCCGGTGAACGGGTCGCCGGCGGACGGACCGGCGGTGACCGGGGCGGCGGTAATCCGCGTCCTGCTCGCGGACGACGAGCCCCTGGCCCGTACGGGCGTGCGGGCGATCCTGGCCACCGACCCCGGTATCGAGGTCGTCGCCGAGGCGGGCGACGGGCACGAGGCCGTGGAACTGGCGCGTCGGCACCGCCCCGACGTGGCGGTCCTCGACATCCGGATGCCGAAGGCGGACGGCATCGAGGCGCTGGCCGCACTGCGCCGGTCGGTGCCCGGCACCCGGGCCGTGATGCTGACGACGTTCGGCGAGGACGACTACATCCTCCGGGCGCTGAGCGGCGGGGCCGCCGGTTTCCTGGTCAAAGCGGGCGAGCCGGAGGAACTGCTCGCGGGCGTACGGGCGGTGGCCGAGGGCGCCGCCTATCTCTCCCCCAAGGTCGCGGCCCGTGTGGTGGCGCATCTCGCCGCCTCCGACGCCGGGGCCGCGGCCGGGCGCCGCTCCACGGCGCGGGCCCGGGTCGGGGAGCTGACGCCCCGCGAGCGGGAGGTCCTCGCCCACCTGGGCGCGGGGCGCTCCAACGCGCAGATCGCGCGGCGGCTGCGGGTGGTGGAGGGGACGGTGAAGGCACACGTCAGCTCGATCCTCGCCGGTCTGGGCGTCGACAACCGCGCCGCGGCCGCGGTCGTGGCCCACGAGTCAGGGCTCGTGCCGCCGCCGGGCTGACCGCGGCCGGACCGACAGCGCCGCCACCATGACCACGGTGCCCAGGACGGCACCCGCCAGCACGTCGTGCGGGTAGTGCACCCCCACCAGGACGCGCAGCAGTGCGGCGGCCACCGCCAGGGGCAGCGTGACCGCGGCGAGCCGGGGCCGCGTCAGGGCGAGGCCGACGGCGAGGGCGGCGGCCAGGGTGGCGTGGTTGCTCGGGAACGACCAGTCGCCCGTCGGCGGGCACTCGGCGAGCGGGTCGGTTCCGGTGAGCGCCCGGCACGGCCGCTCCTCGTCGGCCACCAGTTTCAGCCCCTCGCTCAGCGCGTACGCCACGCTCGTGCCGATCCCCGTCAGCACGGCGCCCGTTCCCAGCACAGGGTCCCTGGTGCGCCACGCGCGCACGCCGGTCCACAGCAGGAGCAGCCCGAGAGCGACGAGGGTGGCCTCGGTGGCCAGTTCGAAGAGTCCGCCGAGCCATCCGGGCCCCTGGGAGGCGGCCTCGCTCAGCTCCCGGTACGCGGAGGCGGAGAAGCCGTCCGTGATCCGTACGGGGGCCTGCCGGCCGAGCCCGCCCGGCGAGAGCGCCCACAGCGCTGCGGCACCGGTCGCCAGGGCCGCCACCGCCGTGAGCGCGCCGCGCGCGCTCGGCCGCCTCCGGACACCTCGCCGCCTGGCGTGCGGGTCCTGCTGCCCCGCACGCGGGCCCGGGCCCGGGTGTCCCGCAGGTGCCCTTCGTTCTTCGCTGCGAGTGGGTCGTTCTGCTGGCGTGCTTCGTCGTTCCGTGACCATGCGGGGAACGTACGGGCGGGGCGGGCACGTGCCCCGGCCCGAAAGTCGGGTCGGGGCTCTGCCTTTCGTCAGGGTTGACACCGCGTCGGGGTTGACACCGCGTCGGGGTCGACAGCGCGTCAGGGCCGATCGGCGGGCCGTCCGGGGCGGCGGCCCGGCCTCAGGAGAGGCTGAGCAGCGCCTCAGAAGAGGCTGAGCAGCGCTTCGGTCGGGTCCGGTGCCACGGTGCCCGACTCGGGGCGGGGCAGCTGGAACCAGACGGCCTTGCCCGAGGGCACCCGGCGGCTGCCCCAGCCCGTGCTGAGCAGGTCGACCAGTTGGAGGCCGCGACCACCCTCGTCGGTGTCGTGGGCCCGGCGGCGGCGCGGCTGCACCTGCCCGGCGTCCCACACCTCGCACACCAGCGTGTGCTCCAGCAGCAGCCGCAGCCGGATGTTGCCCTCGCCGTACCGCAGGGCGTTGGTGACCAGTTCGCTCACCAGCAGCTCGGTGGTGTCACCGAGCGCTTCCAGGTCCCAGGCGGTCAGCTGTTCGCGGGCCAGCTCGCGGGCGCGGGCGACCGAGCGCGGCTCGGGCGGCAGCGTCCAGTCGCCCACGTTGCCGCCGTCCAGCCCCTGCACCCGTGCCACCAGCAGCGCGATGTCGTCCTCGCCGTGGTGCACGTTGAGGGTGCGCAGGACGCGGTCGGCGGTGTCCTCCAGCGGCTCGGCGGCGTCGGTGAGGGCCGAGCGGAACCGGTCGAGGCCCTCGTCCAGCGGGTGGTCGCGGGACTCGACCAGGCCGTCGGTGTAGAGCGCGAGCATGGCGCCCTCGGGCAGTTCGACCTCGATCTCCTCGAAGGGCTCGCCGCCCACCCCCAGCGGCACCCCCTTGGGCACTTCCAGCAGCAGCGCGGACTCGTCCGCCGGCTCCAGCAGGATGGGCGGCAGGTGCCCGGCGTTGGCGAACGTGCAGCGCCGCGAGACCGGGTCGTAGACGGCGTAGATGCAGGTGGCCAGGTAGACCTCGGACAGGTCGGCGTCGGCGCCGCGGTAGGCGCGCTGGGTGTGCTGCTGGCGGCGCGCGTCGCCCAGGCCGCGGGCGATCTCGTCGAGGGCGCCGAGGACCTCGGCGGGTTCCATGTCGGTCAGCGCCAGCGTGCGCACGGCGGTGCGCAGCTCGCCCATGGCGACAGCCGCGCGCAGCCCGCGGCCCATCACGTCACCGACGACGATGGCGGTGCGGTGGCCGGGCAGTTCGATGACGTCGAACCAGTCGCCGCCGACCTCGGTGGCCGGGTTGCCCGGCAGGTAGCGGCAGGCGATCTCCAGCCCGGCCGCCTCCGGGTCGCCCGGCGGCAGCAGGCTGCGCTGCAGTATGAGGGCGCGCTCGTGTTCCCTGCGGTAGAGGCGGGCGTTGTCGATGCAGACGGCGGCGCGGGCGGCCAGTTCGGCGGCGAGCGCGCCGTCCCGCTCGCCGAACGGTTCGCTGCCCTTGGCCCGGGAGAACTGCGCCAGCCCCAGCACCCGGTCCCTGGCGACCATGGGCACCGCGAGCGTGGACTGGACGACGGCGCCGAACTGGGCGGGAACGCTGCCGTCCTGGCCGGGGATGTTCTGCACCCGCCCGGTGCGCAGCGCGGTGGCGTAGGGCGAGTGCTCGGCGTAGCAGTGCGTGGAGCCCACTTCGGCGGGCTGTCCGGGCTGCGCGCCGGCGAGCCCGCTGCCGTTGCAGCGTGCCGCCGCGGTGGTCTCGCCCGCGGCCTCGCTCATCCTGGCTTCCTCGTCGGGCAGCCCGAGGGCGTAGGGCGCGTCCGCGACGGCGCTGGCGAAGGCCACTCTGCGCAGCTCGCCCCGGGGCGCGCCGAGGGGCTCGCGGCGCCGCCGGGGCAGCTCGGGGCGCGGGGTGTGGCCCGGTGCGGCGCCGATGCCGCGGGCGGGGCCCGTGTCGCCGAACCCGTCGGCGTCGTCGGGGCCCGGCGGTCCGACGGGGCGGGGTTCGTCTCCCGCCAGCACGCTCTCGTACAGATCGACGGAGGCCAGGTCGCAGAACTGCGGCACTGCCACGTCCAGCAGTTCGCGGGCCGTGGTCTCCAGGTCCAGCGAGTTGCCGATCCGCGCGCCTGCGGCGTTCAGCAGAGCCAGGGCACGACGTACGTCGTCCTGCTTACCGGCCGCCTCCACCGGGATATCGCTCAATGCCGCCCCTTCCACTGCCGGTGCTCGCCTCCGGTCCGAGCAGTGTGGCAGCCCGGAGAGGAATCCGGAGCCCGCTCTTCCCGATCGCCACAAGTCTCCTTGCCGCGACGAGGCAACATGCGCACACCCCCCGCTGTCCACGGGGGCCACCTCTGTCTCCTAACCAGCGAGCGGGGTGTCGAACCCTGGGAGGACGCACGGTTGGCAGGCCGTCCGTGTACCCGCTCGGCGCCACCCCACGCCACCCTGCCCCACCGGGCCCTCGCCGTGTGAAGTGTGTTCGCAGGAGGTGTGGGAGTTGTCGAAGAGCGTGGCGGGAACCGTGCCGCAGGGCGTGGCACGCGCCGCGCCGGGGAGGGGCCGAGGACCCGTTCAGTCAAGTGGCAGTTCGAACCAGACCGTCTTGCCCTCGGGCCCGACCCGGGTGCCCCAGCGGCGGGCCTGGCCCGCCACCAGTTGGATGCCCCTGCCGCCCTCCTGCTCCTCGGTGACGACCCGCTCGCGCGGCGGCTCGGGCATCGGGTCGGAGACCTCCACGACCAGCACCCGCTCCTGTGAGGCGGCCCGCTGCCCGGTGTCCCGCACCATCCGGACCCCGATAGGGCCGCGCGCGTACCGCAGCGCGTTGGTCACCAGTTCGCTCACCAGCAGCACCCCGGTGTCCTCCAGCTCCGTGAGCCCCCACTCGTGCAGGGTCCGGCGTACGGCTTCCCTCGCCCGCCGCACCGCGTAGTCGCCCGTGGTGAACGACCAGGAGGCGGCGGTGTCCCCGGGGAGCCCGCCCAGCCGCGCCATCAGCAGCGCCACGTCGTCCCTGGTGCTCAGCCGCCCTTCGCCCGGGCCGCTCTGTTCGCGCAGCGACGAGATCAGCACGTCGCACGCGTTCTCGATGCCGCCGCACCCGGTGTCCTCCACCGGTCCCGGTGAGACGTAGCCGCCCGCCCCGTCCCACGAGAAGCCGGGCTCGGGCTCCCTGCGGCGCCTGGAGGGCCCGGCCAGCAGCCCGCACACCCGGTCGATGCCCTCGGTGATGTCCTCTCCCGGGCTCTCGACGAGCCCGTCGGTGTAGAGGACGAGCACGCTGCCCTCCTCGATCTCCACCTCCGTCAGGTCCCAGGCGCCGTCCAGGGCCGACCCGATCCCCAGGGGCGTGCCCGAGGGGACGTCGACGGGCCGCGCCCGGCAGCCGCCGTCGGGCTCCGGCGTGACGAGCAGCGGCGGGACGTGGCCCGCGCTCGCCAGGGTGAGCACCCCGCACCGCTTGCCCGCCGAGGTGGGCGCCGGCTCGTAGACGGCGTACAGGCAGGTGGCCATCATCGGTTCGTCGGGGCCGTGGGAGAGGTCGTCGCCGACGGTGCTGACGCGGGCGAGCAGCTCGTCGGGCGGCAGATCGAGCCCGGCCAGGGTGCGGACCGCCGTGCGCAGCCGGCCCATGGTGACGGCCGAGTGCAGCCCGTGCCCCATCACGTCCCCGACGACGAAGGCGACCCGCCCGCCCGGCAGCGGGATGACGTCGAACCAGTCGCCGCCCACCTCCGTGCCGCTGCTGCCGGGCACGTAGCGGTAGGCGAGGACCACGCCGGGCGGCTCGGGGATGTGCTGCGGCAGCAGGCTCCGTTGCAGCATCAGCGCGCCCTCGCGCTCGCGCGCGTAGAGCCGGGCGTTGTCGAGGAAGGTGGCGGAGCGGTCGGCCAGCTCGACGGCGAGCGCCCGGTCGTCGTCGACGAAGGCCTCCCGGTTCTCGGCGCGGCTGACGACCAGCAGACCGAGACCCGTGCCGCGGGCCCGCAGCGGGACGGCCATCAGCGAGTGCACGTTCAGCTCCAGGGTGGCGTCCGTCCTGGGGTCACCCGTCTTGGTGGCGCGCAGGATCTCCTCGGGAGAGGTGGCCAGCTGCGGCTCGCCGCTGTCCAGCGCCCGGCCGAGCAGGGAGTCGCGCGCGTAGACGATCCCGCTGCCGAGCCGCAGCAGCCGCTCCACGCGTGCGCCCGCGTGCCGGGCGGCGAATCCCAGCAGGTGCAAAGGGGTGCCCACGGGGATGACCGGCTCCGGCAGGTCTCCCCCCTCGGCGACCTCGCCGCGCAGCAGCACACTCGCGTAGTCGGCGAAGCGGGGCACGAGCGCCCCGGTGACCGCCTGCGAGATCGCGCGGACGTCGAACCGGTCGCCCAGCGCCACCCCGAGGTGGTCCAGCAGCGCGAGCCGGCCGCGCGCCGCCTCCGCCTTGTTGAGCGCCTCCAGCCGCTCGGTGACGTCCATGACGGTGCAGCTCACCCCGAACACCTCGCCACCGCGGTCGCTCAGTCGCGCGTACGAGACGGAACGGGCGCCGCCGCCGTCGAGCGAGGGGGTCACCACGTCGACGACGGAGCGGCCGGTCTCCAGCACGCCGGCCTGGATCTGCATGACCTCCTCGGCCATCGCGGCGGGCAGCAGCGCCTCGGCGGTGCGGCCCACCAGATCGGTGTCCGAGGCGTCGACCAGCCGCACAAGAGACTCGTTGTAGCGCATGAGGCGCCGGTCGGTGTCGAAGAGGGCGATGCCCAGGGGCGAGGAGGCGAACAGCGCGTCGAGGGCCGCCAGGTCGTGCTCGACGGCCCTCAGACGGCTGGTCTCCACGATGTTGGCCAGGACGAACGGATGGTGCTCGGTGTCGCGCAGCAGCGATCCGCGGCCCTCGACCTCGACGACCGACCCGTCCCGGTGACGGATGTTCAGGTTGCCGCGCCAACCGTGCGTACGGCGCAGGGCCTCCACGCGGGCCCGGCGCTCCTCGTCGCCGCTGACGATGAGCCCTTCGATGGGGCGGCCGATCGTCTCCTCGGCGGACCAGCCGAGGATCTCCTGCGCCGCAGGGCTCCACACCAGGACATCGCCCCGCCCGTCGAGCATGACGATCCCGATGCGCAGCGTGTCGAGAAGCGGGGTCGCTCGTCGCGCCCCGCCGACGGGTTCGGTGCTCACACGGCCCACGTCCCTGGTCGGGATCGGATGGCAGGCTCGGCCGGTCGGCCTCCCGAAGCCCAAGGGCCGGGCGGAACCGGTCAAGGTGGGAGAATTATCCACATTCGCATCGACGACTACCCGCTGACCGCCTGTACCGACCCGTCGGACCGCTGGTGCTCCACCAGATAGCCGTCACCCCGTTCCCCCAGCCGCTCGGCGAGGTGCAGAGCCTCGGCCCGGGTGGCGTAGCTGCCGACGCGGTAGCGATTGCCGTGGCAGTCCTGGCGTATGAGCCGCCAGGGCCGCACCGCCTCACTGTCGCCGCTCACACTTTGCATATGCCGGACCCTACGCCCGGCCCTCACTCACCGCATTCGACTTTGCACAAAGGGACAACATTTTCGGCCACCAGTTCGCCCCGACGAGCGCACGGGACCGGGCCACGGGGCCCGGCTTCGGTAACGGAGGGCGACGCACCTTCTCACCGCCAAGCACCCCCTCACCAATGGGCGCCCGCCTCACCAACGAGCATCCCCTCACCGGCAGGGCTCCGACGCGTCACCCCCTCAGCAGGTGACGCGCGACCCCACAGGTAGGCCCACACCGCCCTCACCGCCCTCACCGACAGGGCGGCTCGCCACCGCTCAGCCAGGCGGGCGGGCCCGTCACCTCACGGGCAGGTGGTAGGCGAGCTTGAAGCGGTCGGCCGGCACCACCACGTCCGCCGTCTCCACGGCGCGCTTTCCGGCGAAGTACGTCCGCGCCACCACCAGCACCGCGCGACCCGGCACACCGCCGAGCGCGGCCATCTCCTCGGCCCGGCCGGGGCGGGAGCCGACCTCCTCGGTGACGTTGTCGACGACCAGGTCGATCGCCGCCATCCGCTCCACCACCCCCCGGCCGCCCAGCGGCCCCTCCTCCGGGAGCATCACAGGCGTGCGGCCCGTGAGCGCCAACGGCTCCCACGAGGTGGACAGCATCACCGGCTCCCCCTCGACCTGGAAGACGTACCGGGTACGCATCACCTTGTCGCCCGGCTCGATGAACAGCCGCTCGGCGGTCTCGTGCGAGGCCTCCTCGCGCTCACTCTGCGACTCCCAGGTGCCCCGCACCCGCTCGTCGGACTGCTCCTGACGGAAGGGGGTGCACTCCTCCATGGACCGGTACCCCGTACGCGCCACGCGGCGCGCCGAGGGCAACTCCCGCACGTAGGTGCCCGAGCCCGACCGGCCCTCGACCAGCCCCTCCGCCATCAGCACCTTCCGGGCCTCCAGCGCGACCGTGTCGGAGACGCCGTACTCCTCGCGGATCCGGGCCTGCGAGGGGAGCCGGGCGTGCGGTGGCAGGGAGCCGTCGGAGATCTTCTTGCGCAGGTCCGAGGCCACCCGCAGATACGCGGGCTGTTCACCGAATGGCACGAATGCCCTCCCCGTTCCGGCCTGCCAGCGCGAGCGCTGGATCGTGCGAGTGATGCTGACGGTCAGCAACAGCTTGGCAACAGAGGGTTGTTGGCCGCAACGGTCGGCCAAAGTTTCACCCGATGTGATGAGACCCTGCTCAGGGCCCACACATTCGACGCCACAGGCACACCCGCCCGGCATGCGCAGCCGGCACACGACCGGCAGATGACCGGCATACGACCGGCGTGTGCGCCCCGCACGCGCAGCCGACGAACACGGCGTCACCCAGGGCCGTTCGCCACCCCATCCACCCCATCTACCCC
>NZ_JASKYT010000134.1:0-17482 GCF_041028275.1 Streptomyces sp. PU-14G | reverse complement strand
CGGGCGGGCTCCCCGGCCGGAGCCTCGGGGGGCCGAGTGCCGGGAGCGGGTGCCGAGCCGAAGAGTACGTCGTGGTGGGCGACTCCGAAGTCCCGCGCCCAGGCGAGGAACCGGTCGACGGCCTCCTCGTCCTCGCCCGCCTCCGCACGCCGGGCCGCGCTGAACTCCCGTACCGTCTCCAGCATCCGGAACCGCACACCGGCCGGGGTGTCGGTGACGGTGAGCAGCGACTGGTCGGCCAACTGCTCCAGGAGGGGAAGCGCGTCCCGGCCGAGCACCTGTTCCGCGGCTTCGCCGAGGAATCCGCCGGGGAAGACGGAGAGCGTGCGCAGCGCGGCGCGGGCGTCGTGCGCGAGCAGGTTCCAGCTCCACTCCACGACCGCGTGCAGCGTGCGGTGGCGCTCCGGCGTGTCCCGGGCCCCGCCGCGCAGCAGCGCGAACCTGTCGCCGAGGCGGCGGGCGATCTGCGGCACCGACAGTGCCCGCACCCGCGCCGCGGCCAGCTCCACGGCGAGCGGCAGCCCGTCGAGGTGGCGGCACAGCCCGGCCACCGCGTCCGGCAGCAGCTCCACGCCGGGCCGCGCGGCCCTGGCCCGCTGGGTGAACAGCTCGACGGCGGTCTCCAGACCGAGCTCCGGCAGTGCGTACACCGCCTCCGAGGTGAGGCCCAGCGGGGCGCGGCTGGTCGCGAGCACCCGCAAATCCCTCGCGGAGGAGACCAGGGCCCGCACGAGGTCGGCGGCGCCCCGCACGACCTGCTCGCAGTTGTCCAGCACCAGCAGCGCGGGCCCGGAGCCGAGCACGCCGAGGATGCCGGGGACCGGATCGGTCGAAAGGTGGCCGCTCAGGGCGGTGTGCCGCCCCTCTCCCGCGCCGAGCGCCGAGGCCACCTCAGCGGCCACGTCCTGGTCGGCGATCACGCCGGCGAGCGGCACGAAGTACACCACGCCCTGCTCGGCCCGCCGGCTGACGGCGTGCGCGAGCCGCGTCTTGCCGAGGCCGCCGGGGCCGACGACGGTGACGGCGCGGTAGGCGCGCGACAGCGCTTCCACCGCCGCGATGTCCTCGTCCCGGCCGAGGAGCGGATTCGGCTCGTGCGGCACGCCGTGCCTGACCACGGGCGCCTCGCCGTCCAGCAGCTCCCGCTGTACGGCCCTGAGTCCGGCGCCGGGGTCCGTGCCGAGCTGGTCGCGCAGCCGGCGCCGGTACGCCTCGTACCGTGTCAGCGCCGCGGACGGACCCGCCGTGCGCGCCTCCGTCCGCAGCAGTTCGGCGAGCACCTCCTCGTCGTGCGGGTGCGCCGCCGCGGTCGCGGCCAGCGGCCCTGCCGCCTCGGCGTGGCGGCCCAGCCGGGCGAGCGCGAGCGCCCGGGCACGGACGAGCGTGCCGCGCACGCGGGCCCGCTCGCCGCGCAACGCGGCCACCGGGTCGTCGGTGGGGCCGGAGCCGTCCTCGGTGCCCTCCCACAGCGCGAGTCCGGCCTCGGCCGCGGCCAGCGATCCCGCGTGGTCGCCCGCTGCGGCCCGCTGAGCGCCGGCGGCGGCGTGCGACAGCAGGGCGGAGCTGTCGACCTGGTCCTCGGCCAGGGCGAGCCGGTATCCGGTCGGTGTACTGGCGATGACGTCGGCGCCCAGCTGCGCGCGCGCCCTGGACACCAGGACCTGTACCGCCTTGCCCGGCCGCTCCGGCAGCTCCTGAGGCCACAGTCCGGCCACCAGCCGCTCGGTGCTGCACCCGGCACGCACGTCGCCCGCGAGGAGGGCGAGGAGGCCGCGGAGCCGGGGCGCGGTGATCTCCTGCCCGCGGTAGGCGACGCGCGGCAGCAGGGTCAGGTCGGTCGTCACCCGTGCAGGTTAGCCAAGGACTGACGCGCTCCGTCCAGGCGGCCGTTGACAAAGCGGAACACTGCTCCGTATGTTGAAGCGGAACGATGCTCCGCTTCACTGTCCGCAGGAACCGGACGCCCCTCACCGGCCTCATCCGCCACCCGTCCGGCCCCTCGGACGGGCGCGGCGGCACAGGCCATGGAAAGGACCACGCATGAGTCGATCTGCCCGCACGGCCGATACCTTCGCCTCGCCCTCTCCCGTTCTCTCGGTCAGCCCGGTGGTGCTGCCGGTTCCCGGCCGAGCCGTGGACCTCGAGGTGCGGGTCTCCGCGCCCGTGACCGGCGGCGGGCTGCCGGTCATCCTGCTCTCGCACGGCCAGGGCTACTCGAACAACCTCTCCTCGCTGAACGGTTACGCGCCCCTCGCCAACTTCTGGGCCGCGCACGGCTTCGCCGTCATCCAGCCCACCCACCTGAGTTCGAGCACGCTGCACCTGGACCCCGACACCCCCGAGGCACCCCTGTACTGGCGCTCGCGGGCCGAGGACATGACGCACGTCCTCGACCGGCTCGGCGCGATCGAGGCCGCAGTGCCGCAGCTGGCCGGACGCCTGGACCGGGACAAGGTCGCCGTGGCGGGCCACTCGATGGGCGGGCACACCGCGAGCCTGCTGCTGGGCGCCCGGCTCACCGATCCGCACGACGGGGCCGAGGCGGACCTGACCGAGCCCCGGATCTCGGCCGGCGTCCTGCTGGCCGCGCCCGGCGCGGGCGGTGACGCCCTCACCCGGTCCGCTGCCGAGGCGTTCCCCTTCCTCTCGACCACGGACTTCTCCAAGATGGCGACGCCCGCGCTCGTGGTCGCCGGAGACAGGGACGACTCGGCCCACCTGACGGTGCGGGGCCCGGACTGGCACGCCGATCCATACCGCCTCTCTCCGGGCCGCAAGGCTCTGGCCACCCTGTTCGGCGCCGAGCACGGGCTCGGTGGGGTCTCCGGCTACGACGTGGCCGAGACCACGGACGAGAGCCCCGAGCGGGTGTCCGCGGTGCAGCGGCTCACCTGGGCCTACCTGCGCGCCGAGCTCTACCCCGGCGATCCCGCCTGGCAGGCGGCGTGTGACGCGCTGGCGGCCGGGCCCGAGCCGCTCGTGCGGGTCGAGGCCAAGTAGTTCCGACAGCTTTGTATAGCTATGCAGTGCGCCGTAATTCCATTGAACTACGGCGCACTGCTTCGTACGCTGACGCGGCATGAGGCTCACACCAGTCACCGCCGACGATTCCGCCTACCTCGCCGCCGACGAGGCCGTCGACCACACCCACCCCAGGGTCCGCGAGACGGCCGACCGGCTGATGGCCGGGGCCGAGGGCGATCTGGCCGCTTACGCGCGCGGCGCCTACGAGTTCGTCCGTGACGCGGTTCCGCACTCGGCCGACGTCGATGACTGGCGCCTCACCTGGCGGGCCTCGGACGTGCTCACCCAGCGGATCGGGATCTGCCACTCCAAGTCCCACGCGCTGGTGGCCCTGTTGCGCGCGGAGGGCATCCCCGCCGGGTTCTGCTACCAGAAGCTGAACGTCCTCCACGGGATGATCGCCCTGCGGCTTCCCGGCTCGACGCGCTGGGTGCGGCAGGACGCGCGGGGCAACAAGCCCGGAGTCGACGCGCAGTTCAGCCTCGATCGCGAGCAGCTCGCGTTCGCCGCGTGGCCGGAGAAGGGGGAGTGCGACTACCCGCTCCTGTACGCCGAGCCCCACCCCGTCGTGCTGCGCGCTCTGCGACACGCCACCGACCGCGCCCACCTGTGGCACTTGCTGGACGTGGCGCTGTAGCGGTCGACCGGGTGGCCCCAGGGGTCGGGCGTCACCGTGCGGGCGTGATGCGCGTCCTCGCGTGGTGCGCGGCGCCCTCGTGCGGGGCGCGGCGCCCCGGGGTGTGGCGTGTTTCATGCGTGCCGCTCGGCTCGCCCTGTTTGAAGGCGGCGGATGTGTGAAAGAGTGCCAGATACATAGGTGGCCGATACACGTGACCTTTGGTGAAACCTTTACTACGGGGGGTTGTTGTACCTCGGCCGCGCACCAAAGGTCAGAAGCCGGAGGAAACACATGTGCGGAATCACCGGGTGGGTGTCCTACGACAGGAACCTGGTGTCCGAGCGGGCGACCGTCGACGCGATGACGGAGACCATGTCCTGCCGCGGTCCGGACGACGCCGGCATCTGGACGGAAGGACCCGCCGCGCTCGGCCACCGCAGGCTCGCGATCATCGACCTGCCGGGCGGCAGGCAGCCGATGACCGTCGAGACCCCCGAGGGCACCGTCGCGATGGTCTACTCGGGGGAGACCTACAACTACACCGAACTGCGGCGTGAACTGACCGGTCGGGGCCACAGGTTCACCACCGACTCCGACACCGAGGTCGTCCTCCACGCCTACCTCGAGTGGGGCCCGGCGCTGGCCGAGCGGCTGAACGGCATGTACGCCTTCGCCATCTGGGACAGCCGCACCAAGCAGCTCGTCATGGTCCGCGACCGGATGGGCATCAAGCCCTTCTACTACGCCGAGACAGCCGACGGTGTGCTCTTCGGCTCCGAGCCCAAGGCGATCCTCGCCAACCCGCTGGCCCGCCGCGAGGTCACCCTCGACGGGCTCCGCGAGCTCTTCGCCTTCGTCAAGACCCCCGGGCACGCCGTGTGGGAGGGGATGCGCGAGGTCGAGCCGGGCACCGTCGTGACGGTGGACACGAACGGGATACGCACCCACGTCTACTGGCAGTTGGAGACCCGGGCGCACACCGACAGCCAGGACGCGACCATCGCGCACGTGCGCGAGCTCATGGACGACATCGTGCGCCGTCAGCTCGTCTCCGACGTGCCGCGCTGCACCCTGCTCTCCGGCGGGCTCGACTCGTCCGCCATGACCGCGCTGGCGGCCAACCAACTGCGGGAAGGCACAGGAGAGACCGTCCGCAGCTTCGCCGTCGACTTCGTCGGCCAGGCCGAGAACTTCGTCGCCGACGAGCTGCGCGGCACCCCCGACACACCGTTCGTCCACGACGTGGCCCGCGCCTCGGCCACCGACCACCAGGACATCGTCCTCAGCTCCGACGACCTGGCCGACCCCGAGGTGCGCTCCCGCGTCATCAGGGCCCGCGACATCCCCGCCGGACTCGGCGACATGGACGCCTCCCTCTACCTCCTCTTCAAGGCCATCCGGCAGCACTCGACGGTCGCCCTGTCCGGTGAGTCGGCGGACGAGGTCTTCGGCGGCTACAAGCACTTCTTCGACGAGGAGGCCCGCAAGGGGCAGACCTTCCCGTGGCTGGTGCAGTTCGCCCACACCATCGGCGAGGACGGCAACGTCCTCAACGACTCGGTGAACCGCGCCCTTGACCTGCCCGGCTACACCCGGGACAGCTACGCCACGGCCACCTCCGGCATCCAGCGCCTGGAGGGGGAGAGCGACTTCGAGTACCGGATGCGGGTGATCTGCTACCTCCACCTCACCCGGTTCGTGCGCATCCTGCTGGACCGCAAGGACCGCGCCAGCATGGCCGTCGGCCTGGAGGTGCGCGTCCCCTTCTGCGACCACCGGCTGGTCGAGTACGTCTACAACACCCCCTGGTCCCTCAAGTCGTTCGACGGGCGCGAGAAGAGCCTGCTGCGTGAGGCGACCGCGGACGTGCTGCCGCGCTCGGTCTACGACCGGGTCAAGAGCCCCTACCCCTCCACGCAGGACCCCAAGTACCACACGGCACTGCAGGAGAACGTCAAGGACCTGCTCGCCAAGCCTTCCCACCAGGTCTTCGACCTGGTCAGCAAGGACTGGCTGGAGCGGGCCGTCAAGGTCGAGACCCCGCAGATCACCCAGGCGTCCCGGCGCGGCCTCGAGCGCGTCCTCGACCTGGCGCTGTGGATGGACATGTACGCCCCCACGCTTACACTCTCCTGACCTGATCAGGACGAGCCCGTGGGGGGAGCGATGGGGACCCGGCAGGACGCGGCCTTCGACACGGTGATCGCGCTGCACCGGCTGTTGCGCTCACTGCGCAGGACGAGTCCGACAGGCGGCCTGCAGCCCACCCAGTTGATCGTCCTGTCCATGCTGACCGAGGCAGGACCCAGCAGGGTCGGCGTGATCGCCGAGCGGGTCCCCTGCTCCCAGCCGACCGCCACCGCCGTCGTGGCGGAACTGGAGGCGCTCGGCCTGGTGCGCCGGGAACCCGATCCGACCGACGGCCGCGCCACCCGCGTGGCCGTCACCGGGGAGGGGACCGGCGCACTGCGGGGCGTGGCGCACGGCGAGGCCGAGGAGCTGTTGCGGCGGCTCGGCTCGCTGTCCGGCGACGAGGCGGCCCGGGTTCTCGCGGTGGCGCCGCTGCTGCGGCGGCTCGCCGAGGCAGGGCGCTGAGGGGCCGGACCGCCTGGAGCCGGGCGGGATCGCCGTTCCCGTCCCGCAAGGGCCTGCGGGCCCTGCCGGGGTCCTGCCGTGCTTACAGAGCGCGGGCCTGCGCCGGTGTCGGTGCCGTGCCGCCCAGGTGGGCGGGCTGCCACCAGGCGTCGGCGGCGCCCCCGGGAGAGGCCGGGTACGCCCGCTGAGCCGTCTCCAGCAGGTCGTGCACGCGTTCGCGGAGCCGGTCGGTGAGGCTCAGGGCCGTCTCGTCGGGACCGGGGCCCACGGGAGGGCCGACGCGGATGGTGATGGGCAGGTGGTTGCGTCCGAAGTCCCGCTTGTGGCCCTTCGTCCACAGGCGCTGCGTGCCCCACAGCGCCATCGGGACGAGCGGGACGCGCGCCTCCTGGGCGAGCCGGGCGGCGCCGGACTTGAAGTCCTTGAGGGTGAAGGAACGGGAGATGGTCGCCTCGGGGAACACTCCGATGACCTCGCCTGCGCGCAGCGCGTCCAGTGCGTGCGCGTAGGCGTGCTCTCCGCGCGAGCGGTCGACCGGAATGTGTTTCATGGCGCGCATCAGGGGCCCGGAGACCTTGTGCCGGAAGACCGAGTCCTTGGCCATGAACCGCACCAGCCGTTTGGCGGGCCGGGCGGCCAGGCCGGTGAAGATGAAGTCCAGGTAGCTGATGTGGTTGCTCACCAGGACGGCGCCCCCGCGGGCGGGCACGTGCTCGCTGCCGCATATGTCGAAGTGCAGGTCGAGCGCCTTGAACCACGCGCGCGCCGCGCCGATCACGGGCGGGTAGAGGAGATCGGCCATGTCGGGGGACCCTTTCGTCGGGGTGCCTGCAAGCGGTCTCCAGCAGGCCGTACGGTGACGGAACGGATGGTTGTGCGCATCGGGAACCTACGGTCCGTACTTACGGGTGCGTAACTTCCGGCTCCGGCAGATCGTTCCCCAAAGCATTCCTCCTGGCTACCCTCGCGGCAGACTTGTCCGTAAGCACGCGGGTATCCCGTACTCAGCCAGGGAATGGAGGCTTTCGTGACGCAGCGGGTGAGCGCCGAACTGCTCGGCGGGCGGGATCTGGGGGAGCGGGCGACGCTTCTGCAGTTCTCCAGCGCCTTCTGCCGGCCCTGCCACGCGACCCGCCGCGTCCTGACGGACGTGGCCGCCATGGTGCCGGGCGTCGCGCACATCGAGATCGACGCCGAGGACCAGTTGCCGCTGGTGCGGAAGCTCAAGATCCAGGGCACGCCCACGGTGCTCGTCCTCGACGCGGACGGGCGGATCGTCAAGCGGGCGGCGGGCCAGCCGCGCAAGGCCGACGTGATCGCCGCACTGGGCGCCGCCCTTGCCTGAATCCGACGAGGTGAGCCGCTCGCCGCCGGCGCGCGGCCCGGGTGCGCGGGCGTGACCCAGATCCCGTTCAGTGGCACTCGCTTCGCGTCGCCCCGCGTGATGGAGTTGGCTCAACATTCTCCCCGTTGGCTACGTCACAGTTCGGCGGTCTTGAGAACGGGGAACGTGCTGGATGTACTGACGAGTAATATTGTGGACGGACCGCCGGTCCCGCAGGGGCCGGAACCCGTAAGTCGAAGCAGTAGGAGAGCCGGCGTGAGCTTGAGGATCGTTGTCTGTGTGAAGTACGTGCCCGACGCCACCGGTGACCGGCACTTCGCGGAGGACCTGACCACCGATCGCGAGTCGGTCGACGGCCTGCTCTCCGAGCTGGACGAGTACGCCGTCGAGCAGGCGCTGCAGATCGCCGACGAGGCGGACTCCGAGGACGGGGCGGAGATCACCGTCCTGACCGTGGGCCCCGAGGACGCCAAGGACGCGCTGCGCAAGGCGCTGTCCATGGGCGCCGACAAGGCCGTCCACGTCGAGGACGACGACCTGCACGGCACCGACGCGCTCGGCACCTCCTACGTGCTGGCCAAGGCCATCGAGAAGACCGGCTACGACCTGGTGGTGTGCGGTATGGCCTCCACCGACGGCACGATGGGCGTGCTGCCCGCGATGCTCGCCGAGCGGCTCGGTGTGCCGCAGGCGACGCTGCTGTCCGAGGTCTCGGTCGAGGGCGGGGTGGTCACCGGCCGGCGCGACGGCGACGCCGCCACCGAGCAGCTGTCGGCCCAGCTCCCCGCCGTCGTCTCGGTCACCGACCAGTCGGGCGAGGCGCGTTACCCCTCCTTCAAGGGGATCATGGCCGCCAAGAAGAAGCCCGTCGAGTCGCTGGACCTCGACGACCTGGACATCGACGCCGACGAGGTCGGCCTGGACGGCGCCTGGACCAAGGTCGAGGACGCGGCCGAACGCCCGCCGCGCTCCGCCGGCACCGTCGTCAAGGACGAGGGCGACGGCGGCAAGCAGCTGGCCGAGTACCTGGCGGGCCAGAAGTTCATCTGAGCTGCCGTCCCTTCCCGCCTTCCCCGACCTCGCTCGACCTCCCTCCCCGATCCCGCGCAGGAGAGCAATCCCATGGCTGAAGTCCTTGTCTACGTCGACCACGTGGACGGCGCCGTCCGCAAGCCCACCCTCGAACTGCTGACCCTGGCCAGGAAGCTGGGCGACCCGGTGGCCGTACACCTGGGCCCGAACGCCGAGGAGGCCGCCAAGACGCTCGGCGAGTACGGCGCCACCCGCGTGCTGACCGCCGACGCCGCCGAGTTCGCCGACTACCTCGTCGTGCCGAAGGTGGACGCGCTGCAGGCCGCCTACGACTCCGTCTCGCCCGCCGCCGTGCTGGTGCCCTCGTCGGCGGAGGGCAAGGAGATCGCCGCCCGTCTCGCGGTGCGCATCGGCTCGGGCATCATCACCGACGCCGTGGACCTGGAGACCTCCGACGAGGGCCCGGTGGCCACCCAGTCGGTGTTCGCCGCGGCGTTCACCACCCGGTCCCGTGTCTCCAAGGGCACGCCGGTCATCACCGTCAAGCCCAACTCCACGAGCCCCGAGGCCGCTTCCGCGGCCGGTGCTCTCGAGGAGCTGTCGGTCGGCTTCGGCGAGGCCGCCACCGGTACCAAGGTCACCTCGCGTACCCCGCGCGAGTCCACGGGCCGCCCGGAGCTCACCGAGGCCGCGATCGTCGTCTCCGGTGGCCGCGGCGTCAACGGCGCGGAGAACTTCCCGCTGATTGAGGGCCTGGCCGACGCGCTGGGCGCCGCCGTCGGTGCCTCGCGCGCCGCGGTCGACGCCGGCTGGTACCCGCACTCCCACCAGGTCGGCCAGACCGGCAAGACCGTCTCGCCCCAGCTGTACGTGGCCACCGGAATCTCCGGCGCGATCCAGCACCGCGCCGGCATGCAGACCTCCAAGACGATCGTGGCCATCAACAAGGACTCCGAAGCCCCGATCTTCGACCTGGTCGACTACGGCATCGTCGGCGACCTCTTCGAGGTCGTCCCCCAGCTGACCGAAGAGGTCAAGACCCGCAAGGGCTGACCCCGCGCGACCGAAGGGCCCCGCACCGGATCCTGGTGCGGGGCCCTCGGCGTGCGCGGACCGCTCCCTCGCCGCTCCGGGGCGGCAGGCACCAGCTCAAGGGGGGAGGGGGGCGGCTCAGCGGGAGAAGACGGCTCAGAAGGAGGAGACGGCTCAGAAGGAGAAGACCGAAGCCCCCTCGACGTCCTTCACGCAGGGGTTGGACCAGGTGCGCGCGAAGTCGACGCGCTCGCCCTGCCACACGCCCTGCGCGGTGACCGTGACCGGCCGCCACTCCCGGGTGCACAGGCGGCCCTCTGCGCCGCCCAGTGCACCGAAGTCCCCCTTGGCCGCGCGGAGTTGGGCGCACGCCTTGCCTGGGGCGGGGTGGGTGCCGGAAGCGGTGGGTGTGCAGCTGAGGGTGACGGCACGCTTCGCGGCTGCGGCGGCGCTGTCCCCTTCGGTGACGGTGAGGACCAGGGCCGAGGGGGCGTAGAGGGAAGTGGCCTGGGCGGGCGCGGCTTCGGCGGGCGCGGTCGCGAGGGCGAGCGCGCTGACGGTCCCTGTCACAGCTGCCGCCAGGGTCAGGGCGGCGCTCCGGGACGCGGTCTTCCGCATTGTGTGCTTCCTTCCGCTTCGAGGGTTGTGCCGGATCGGCGGGCCTGAGTCTGCCGAGTCCGGATACCGGAAGCACACCGGCACCACGCGTTTCGGTAACGTTGCGCGTTGAATCAGTGGCGCAAAGTGACGCTCTCCCTCTGTGTCCGCCTGCGGCAACCCCCCGTTGTTCGCCTCCCGTTCACTCCCGCTGGCCGAAACCCGCCCCTGCACATCGGCCGAATTGCGGGCCATGGCCCGCGTCGTGTGCCATGGCCCCTCTCGGGCGAGGGTCGACCGGCGTCCCTGCCGGCCTTCTTGAACCCTTGACTGGCTGGTCAGGGGGCCATAACGTCGCGGCAACTGGCTTCAACGTTTTGTTGATTCCGGATTGTCGTCAGCAAGAAGGAGCGTAGATGTCGCAGGGTGGGACGGCCGGGACCAGCTTGGGCGCCGGTGTCGTGGCGGAGGTGGCCGAGGCGCTGGCGCCGGTCGACGCCGAGCTCGCACGGCGGTACCCGGGGGACCCGGGGACGCGGCAACCGGTGCACACGGTGTACGTGCCCGCCGACGCCGTCTCGCCCGGCACGGTCGGCGAGTGGGGCGAGGCGGCCCTCGCACTGCTCGACGCGCACGCCCCGGACGCGGGCGCCCTCGCCCGCGTGCTGGACATGGACGAGTCGCTGGCCGGCCCCGTCTACGACCGCATACGCGACAAACTGCGCCGCGAGCCCGTCGAAGACCTGCGCATCGACTTCGAGGACGGCTACGGGGCCAGGTCCGACGAGGAGGAGGACGCCGCCGCGACCCGCGCCGCCAAGCTGGTCGCCGACGCCTTCGCCGAAGGGGCCGAAAGGCCCGCCCCGTCCTACGCCGGCATCCGCATGAAGTGCATGGAGGCCGCCGTCCGCGACCGCGGCATCCGCACCCTCGACCTCTTCCTCACCGGGCTGATGGAGGCGGGCGGCCTGCCGGACGGGCTGGTGCTGACACTGCCCAAGGTGACCTACGCGGAGCAGGTCACGGCGATGGTCCGGCTCTGCGAGGAGTTCGAGAAGGCCCGCGGACTCGCACCCGGCCGCATCGGGTTCGAGATCCAGATCGAGACGACCCAGTCGATCCTGGGCGCCGACGGCCGCGCCACGGTGGCCCGGATGATCGACGCCGCCCAGGGCCGGGCGACCTCCCTGCACTACGGCACGTTCGACTACAGCGCCTCCTGCGGTGTCTCCGCCGCCTACCAGGCGATGGACCACCCGGCCGCCGACCACGCCAAGGCCGTCATGCAGGTCGCCGCCGCCGGCACCGGCGTCCGCCTCTCGGACGGCTCCACCAACATCCTCCCGGTGGGCGACCGGGCCCAGGTCCACGACGCCTGGCGGCTCCACCACGGGCTGGTGCGCCGCTCGCTGGCCCGCGCCTACTACCAGGGCTGGGACATGCACCCCGGCCACCTGCCCACCCGGTACGCCGCCGTCTACGCCTTCTACCGCGAGGGCATGCGGCGCGCGGGCGAACGCCTGGCGGCCTACGTGGCGCAGACGGCCGGGGAGGTCGCCGACGAGCCCGCGAGTGCCCGCGCTCTGAGCGGGTACCTGCTCCGCGGCCTGGACTGCGGCGCGCTCGACACCGCGGAGGTCAAGGAGGTCTCCGGTCTCGACCGGGCCGAGCTCGACCGCCTCGCGGGGCGCTGAGCCCCGCCAGTCCCCGGGCGGCCGCCCTGGTCTCGCGCGGCCGCCCGGTTCCGCCGTCCCTCGGACCGGTGCGGGCCGCCCCACTCGGCGCCGGTCAGCTCCTCCGGCACCGCCAACCGCTCCTGTGCCACGTCCAGCGGTGCTGCGACGCCGTGGGCGCGGCTGCTGAACCGGGCCACCGACCCCATGCTGTCCAGGTCAAACCGCACCTGTTCACCGTGCTGCGGAAGTTGGATGAGCGGCAGCTGACCAACCACGTACTGATCATCGCCCGGCGGCGTGTCGAAGCCGAGGGCTGCGACCTCCTCCCCTCTTTACGCCACCTGCGGCTGACCGTACCGGTTACGCACTCGGCATCACCGGCCCGGTCATCGAACCGGTCGACTCCCGCATCGCCGCGACGAGCCTGCGCACCCTGCACGAGCACGCCGAGCACTGCCGCATCACGAACGTGAGGCAACGCGATGCCTTCCCACGTAGCGCAGTGGTGGGTGACTGAGTACGCTCTGGCCGGACCCTCACGGGAGGCCAACTCGACAGCGGGCGGGGGCATTCGATGGACCAGGTGCAGCCGGAGCGGATCGTCGGTGGGCGCTACCGGCTTGTCGGACAGCTCGGCGTCGGCGGGTTCGGGCGGGTGTGGCAGGCGCATGACGAGGCGCTGGGCGTTCGTGTCGCGATCAAGGAGGTGTGTCTACCCCAACGGGCGGACTCGGACGCGGAGCATCGTGAACAGGTGGTCCGCGCGGCTCGTGAGGCCCGCAACGCGGCCCGTCTGCGTGACCATCCGCATGTCGTCGCGGTCCACGATGTGGTGATGGAAAACGGTGCGCCCTGGATCGTGATGCGCATGGTCGACGGGTGCTCTTTGGAAGAACGGCTGCGCGCGGATGGGCGGCTGCCCGCGCCGCTCGTGACCGAGATGGCGGCTGCCCTGCTCAAGGCACTGAAGGCTGCCCACGCGGCCGGGATCGTGCACCGCGATCTGAAACCCGCGAACGTGATGCTCACCGACGACGGCCAGATCCTCCTCGCCGACTTCGGCATCGCCGTCCACGAGACCGACACCCGTCTCACCACCACGGGAGGAGTCATCGGCTCCGCCGAGTACATGGCCCCCGAGCGCCTCAACGGCCTCCAGGATCAGGCCGCCGGTGACCTGTTCTCTCTCGGGGTCACCTTGTACGAAGCGATCGAGGGTGTCTCACCGTTCCGCAGGAACACTCCTACGGCCACCCTCGCCGCCGTTGCCCTCCATGATCCGCCCCCGATGCGCCACGCTGACCCCGTCTTCGCCTCGCTCGTCACCGCCCTCCTTGCCAAGAATCCCGAAGGCCGCCCGAGCGCGGACGGCACCCTGGCCGTCCTCCGAGCCGGCACCCCCACGGTCACGGCGTCCAGGCCCCCACGCGCACCGGGCGCACCGGCCGTGCCGCCTGCCCCCACAGCATCGGTGGCTTCGTCCGTGAGCAGCACCGCGCGTATCGGGCGTCTGGTCATGGGGAGTTGGTTCCTGCTGGCCGGGATCGGCCTTGTCGCGTTCGGTTGCTACATGTTCAGCACCGAGGGAGGCTGGGAGGGCGCCTATCCCGTAAGTGTGGGCGCCGCTGCTCTGGTCGCAGTGCTCTTCGATCTGACCGCGATGTTCTATCGATGGAATCACCCGGGCAAACCATCCTTTCGGATCGTGGGTGGACTCTTTTTTCCCGTTTTCATCCCGCTGGCCACGATCTGGGCGGTGTGGAACACGGTGTTGCTCGCGTAGGGACTGCGGCTTGGCCGATGGATCGGCGAATCATGGTGGGGGCGAAGTAATGTCCACGCCGTTGCCGAGCCGCTCGGTGAAGGCGACAAGGACGTCGTCACAGTGGCGCGAGCGAAGTGCGGGGACCGGACCTGCATGCCGAGAGGGCCGCAGGCGTGGGTGAACTTCTCCACCGGGTCGAGGCGGACCGGGAAGCCCAAGATGGGAGAAGCCCTACTCGCGGGGTCGACGCGTTGCCTGGGCCCCCGGACTCCCGATGTGCCGACAGCTCCGTGCATGCCGTAGAGTGTCGGTTACCGACGCGGGGTGGAGCAGCTCGGTAGCTCGCTGGGCTCATAACCCAGAGGTCGCAGGTTCAAATCCTGTCCCCGCTACGCATCAGGAAGTCCCCGGCCGGTGGCCGGGGACTTCCTGTTTCGACGTCCGGGCGAGGTCCTTGGAGCCTGCGCAGTCGTCAGGTAGGCACACCGGGAAGTGCGGTCGGCGGTGACGGTGAGAGTGGCCGTGGCTTCCCGGTGGCTTCCCCGTGTGTGCGCCGTCGAAGTTCCGGCTGCGCGGCCAGCCCAACGGCTGCGGGCGTCAGTGAGTCTGGCTTCCCCCTTCCGGGGTTCACGGGCCGCATGTTTCGGGCCCCGGCCGCGTGCTGCCGGCCCGCACGCTCGTGCAGTCGCCGCACACGACCGTCTCGCCGCCCACGACCGCCAGTCAGCTCATGACGACACCTCACGGGCAGACCAGCGACACCGCCACTGCGCGGGCACCTAGGCTCCCAACTGCTCCCACTGGTCGGCGAGCGAGGTCAGTTCCCGCAGGAGCCTTTCGCGGTCGGCCGGGTCGTACTTGTCGAGCAGGCGCTCGTCCAACTCCCGCACCCGGGTCTCGGCCGCCGCGAGGGCGCGCTCTCCCTCCGCCGTCAGGTACAGCAGCTTGCGGCGGCCGTCGGTCGAGGCCGTCCTGCGCTCCAACAGCCCACGCTTGTCCAGCCGTTGCGCCAGGTCCGCCATGGTCGAGGTGTCCAGCGCGACGGCCGATGCCAGGGAGCTCTGGTCGCTGCCGGGGTAGGCACGCACCGTGGTCAGCACGGCGAACTGCGGCCCGGTCAGCGTCCGGTCCACGGCACGCACCCACGCCGCCAGATACGCCTGCTGCAGGCGTCTGACCTGATAGCCGGGCGCGGTCGTGAGTTCCTCGGGCGCGGCAGGCGGGGACGCGGACGCGGCCGGCGCCACGGAATCCGCGGGGGTCGGGGTCTTGTCAGCCATAGGGTCACTTAAGCACGGCAGTTGGACAGTCCAGGAGGCGCGGGGCGGACCGTCGCGTTCCGCCGGAGCGGCCCCGTACGGAGTCCTGGCCGGGCCGCCCGTGCGGCCCCGCGCGAGCCCCGCACGAGCCCCGTGTGAGCCCCGGATCGGGCCTTCCCGCGCGGCCCGTGCGGCCCGGCAAGACCGTACGCCCCTCCCTCCCCCTCCCTCCCTCCGTGCGGGCGAGCGGATCGGTGCGCGGGCCCTACCGCGGGTCACCACGCGAGGAGTGCTCGGGGACGATTTCCTCCTATCGTGCGCATCCCGGCCGCACTGTGGGTACCTCGCGGGGGCGGAGGTGGACCATGGACGACGACAGCGCCGAGATCCTGTTCATCGGCAACGCCACGCTGCTCATCCGCTACGGCGAGCTCACGCTGCTCACCGACCCGAACTTTCTGCACCAGGGGCAGCACGCCCACCTCGGGTACGGGCTGCTGGCCCGGCGGCTGACCGAGCCCGCCGTGGGCCTGGAGGATCTGCCGCCCGATCTGGACGCCGTCGTGCTCTCGCATCTGCACGGCGACCACTGGGACCGGACCGCACGCCGCGGCCTGGACCGCGGGCTGCCCATCCTGACCACCCCGCACGCCTCCCGTGTCCTCCAGGGCGCCCAGGGCTTCCGGCGCGCCATGGGACTGCGCACCTGGGAGAGCCACACGCTGGTGCGCGGCCACAGCCGGGTGAGGGTCACCTCGGTGCCGGGGCGCCACGCCTTCGGACCGCTGGAGAAGCTGCTTCCGCCGGTGATGGGCAGCGTCCTGGAGTGCGGGCCCGCCGCGGGGCCCGTGCGGCTGCGGATCTATCTCAGCGGCGACACCCTCGTCTTCGAGGGGCTGCGCGAGATCGGCAACCGCTGCCCCGACCTCAACCTGGCGGTCCTCCACCTGGGCGGAACGACGCTGCCTGGCGGGAAGGTCGTCACGATGGACGGCGGGCAGGGGGCCGAGCTCGTACAGCTGTTGCAGCCGCGCTTGGCGCTTCCGGTGCACTACGACGATTACACGGTGTTCAAGTCGCCGCTGGACGACTTCGTCTCCGCGATGGAGGCACAGGGCCTGGGGGACAGGCTCGTGGACTGCCCGCGCGGTGCCCGCGTCACCGTCAGTGCGGCGGCCGAGGTCAGCACGGTCGGGCCGGTGCGGGCCCCGGCGTTGTGACACACGGTGATCAGCCCGCGGGGGCGCCGGCGCGGCAGGCTCGGGTGGCGCCGGCAGGCCCGGGCGGGGCGGCAGGTCCGGATGGCGCGGCGGGTCCGGGTGGCGCGCGGAAGTCCGCCGTGGCGACGCGGGGCCCCCGTCCGCTGTCCGCCCACTGCCGCCCGCGTCAGTCCCGGGGCGGTATCTCCCCCGAACCCCGGGCGATCAGCTGCGTCGGACGGGAGAGCGTGCGGGGCGGGTCGTCGGCGCCGTCCAACCGCCTGAAGAGCAGCTCAGCGGCGCTGCGGCCCAGGTCGGCGGGGTCCTGCGCGATGACCGTGACCGGCGGGGAGAGCAGGTCGGCCAGCTCGAAGTCGTCGAAGCCGACCAGCGCCACAGGACGCCCGCGCCGCTCCGGCTCGGCCAGCACCCGCACCAGGGTGACCGTCACCCGGTTGTTCCCCGAGAAGACGGCCGTGACCGGCGCGGTCTCCCCGGCGCCGTCGAGAATGCGGGCCGCGTCGGCCCGCACCCGGTCCGAGCCGGTCGGGCCGAGCGCGACCCACGACTCGCTCACCGGCAGACCCGCCTGAGCCATCGCGGCCCGGTAGCCGCGCAGGCGTTCCTTGGCGGTGTGGATGCCTGGCCTGTCGCCGATGAAGCCGATCCGGCGGTGCCCGTGTGCGATCAGGTGGGCGACCCCGGCGCGGGCGCCTTCGAAGCTGTCGGAGAGTACCATGTCGGCCTCGATCCGGCCCGGCGGCCGGTCGAGGAAGACCGTGGCGACGCCGGCGGCGATCTCCGGGGCGAGATACCGGTGGTCGTCGCTGGCCGGGACGATCACCAGTCCGTCGACGCGGCGGGCGCACAGGGCCAGCGCCAGCTCGCGCTCCCGCTCCGGGTCCTCGGCGCTCGACCCGTTGATCAGCAGCGCTCCGTGCGCGCGGGCGACCTCTTCGACCGCCCGGCTGAGGGGGGAGTAGAACGGGTCGGCCAGGTCCTCGACGACGAGACCGATGCTGGCCGTCGTGCCCTTGCGCAGCACGCGAGCGCTGTCGTTGCGCCGGAAGCCGAGCGAGGTGATGGCTTCCTGTACCCGGCGCTCGGTGTCGCTGGAGACCCCGGCCTCGCCGTTGACGACCCGCGAGACGGTCTTGAGGCCGACGCCGGCGCGCGCCGCCACGTCCTTCATGGTCGGCCTGCCCGCGTGCCGGCGCCCGCCGTGCCGCGCCGCGTGCGGGACGGCGGCCCGGGCCCCGTCGTCCCCTGCACCGGGGGCCGTCGACGCGGTGGGGGACGCCGCCGGGCCGGTCTCGTCGGCGGGGGAGGCCGCTGGGCC
>NZ_JASKYT010000133.1:0-16039 GCF_041028275.1 Streptomyces sp. PU-14G | reverse complement strand
CCCCACCAACAAGCTGATAGGCCGCGGGCTCATCCTGCACCGCCGGAGCTTTCCACACGGAGACCATGCGATCCCGTGTCATATCCGGTATTAGACCCCGTTTCCAGGGCTTGTCCCAGAGTGCAGGGCAGATTGCCCACGTGTTACTCACCCGTTCGCCACTAATCCCCCACCGAAGCGGGTTCATCGTTCGACTTGCATGTGTTAAGCACGCCGCCAGCGTTCGTCCTGAGCCAGGATCAAACTCTCCGTGAATGCTTCAATCATCCACAGGAAGAGCGGAACAGGCCGGAGGAATAATCCAACCCGTCCACAGCGTCCTCGCTGTTGTGTATTTCAAAGGAACCTCAACCCACCGGAACAACCCGGCAGGTCGGGGTATCAACATATCTGGCGTTGACTTTTGGCACGCTGTTGAGTTCTCAAGGAACGGACGCTTCCTTCGAAACCGTCTCACTGGTTTCTCCGGACGTTTGCCCTTTCGGTGTCTCCGACTCTATCAGATGATTTCTGACCGGAGTTCGGAGTGCTTCTCCCACAAGAATTCCGTGAACGGATTTCTCGGTTCGAGGCGAGGAAGAAACTAACTGCTGCTGCCGAGTCTGTGCAACTCTGGGCAACTGTTCGAATCTACTGCCCACAGTGGGCCGCGGCAACGGCTTTTCCGGGGCGGACAGGACAGTAGCAGGTTCCCGGCGTCCCACGCACATCACGCGGCGGTCGGCAGCTCCGCAGGCCGGTCCGACGCCGCGATGTCGCCAGTCTCGCCCGACCTCGCAGATCGCCGGCCCACCACGTACACGTAGGCGAGAAAGGCGAGTTCGGCGAGCACACCGATGAGGACGCGCGCCCACGTGGGGAGGCCCGACGGGGTGACGAAGGCTTCGATCAGCCCCGAGACGAGGAGTACGGCTGCGAGGCCGATGGCCATGCCGATGGCTGAACGGCCCTCCTGTGCCAGGGCGGTTCGTCGACTCCGTGAGCCCGGGTCGATGACCGTCCACCCGAGGCGGAGGCCCGTACCGGCTGCCACGAAGACCGCCGTCAGCTCCAGCAGGCCGTGCGGAAGGAGAAGGCCGAGGAACGTGTCGAGACGGTCTGCGGAACCCATCAGTCCCAGTCCGACGCCGAGGTTGACGACGTTCTGGAAGAGAACCCAGAGCACGGGGAGTCCGAGAAACGCGCCGAAGACGAGGCAGATGGCGGCGGCCTGGGCGTTGTTCGTCCAGACCTGTGCAGCGAAGGATGTCGCCGGGTGGCTCGAGTAGTACGTCTCGTACTGGCCACCCGGCCGTGTCATCTCGCGTAGCTGGTCCGGGGCTCCGATGGTGACACGCACGTCCGGATGGGTGCCGATCCACCAGGCGATGAGGGCGGCGAGGACGGTGGACAGCAGAGCGGTCGGCACCCACCAGTTGCGGGACCTGTAGACAGCTGCGGGAAAACCGGCGGCGAAGAAGTGCCCGGCGTCGCGCCAGGTGGCTGTACGCGCTCCTGTGACGGCGCTCCTGGCTCGGGCGACGAGGTGGGTGAGCCGGTCGGTGACGGCCGGGTCCGGCGCACTCGACTGGATCTGCGAGAGGTGCGTGGCGGCACGTTGGTAGAGCGTCACGAGTTCGTCCGTCTCCGGGCCGGACAGCCGGCGGTGACGGCGCAGCAGCGCGTCCAGGCGTTCCCAGTCGGCACGGTGGGCCGAGACGAACACATCCAGGTCCATGAAGAGAGCTTGGCAGAGCGCTTGGCGGATCGTCGTACTGGGAGACGCAGATCGTCGTACTGGGAGACTGGGCGAGGCAGGTCAAGGTCACACCAGGGGCGCGAACGAGCGAGGGTGGTGCGCGGTGAGTGAGTCGATCACGGGTGACGCGGTCGTGCTGGGGTTGCGTCCCGCCCGGCTGCCGAGCAGAGCACTGGCCGTCTGTCTGGACCTGCTGCTCGCATGGGTCGTCTATCTCGCGCTGACACTGGCTCTGTCCGCAGCCACGGCGTCTCTCGACGCGGCGGCTCTCGCGGCCGTGCAGGTGACGCTTTTCCTGCTGGTCCTGGTCGGGGTGCCGATCGCCGTCGAGACGTTGTCCCATGGCCGGTCCGTGGGGAAGCTCGCCGCCGGGCTCCGCGTCGTGCGGGAGGACGGCGGACCGATCCGCTTCCGGCATGCGCTGGTGCGTGGGGCGGTCGGTGTGGTGGAGATCCAGTTGCTGTTCGGGCTCGTCGCGTGCGCTGCGTCCCTGGTGTCCGTACGGGGACGGCGTCTCGGTGACGTGTTCGGTGGAACGCTGGTGGTGCGCGAACGGGTGCCTGTTCCGAAGGGCATGTCGGTGCCGCCCCCACCCGCGTGGCTCGCTGGGGAGTTCGCGGCGCTGGACCTGTCGCGTGTGCCGGATCCGCTGTGGCTCTCGGCACGGCAGTACCTGATGAGGGCCGCCCAGTTGGATCCCGCCGTGAGCCGTTCGCTGTCCGAGCGGCTGGCGGACGACGTCACCGCGTGGACAGGTGCCCCGGCTCCGCAAGGGATGTCGGCCGCTGTCTACCTGGCCGGCGTGGTGGCCGAGCGCCGACGACGAGAGGAAGAGTGGTCCTCCGCGGGGTCTTCCTCGCCGGCAACTGCCGCGGGTATGGAGGGCGCGCCCCGCAGGGGCGGCTCAGACCCCGAACACGGCAACTCAGGTTCGTCCTCCGTCGGCCACGGTGACGGGCCGACAGCGCCTCGGAGTACCGGTTTCGTTCCGCCCACGTAGTCGGGAGGCCCGGTGAGCGGCGTCCAGTCGCCTCTCTCGGAGCCCGCGGCGCACCTTCACGGCCGGCGCGGCCCCATTGGCCGGCGGCGGCCTGGAGAACGTCCACGGACGCGGTCCCGCACATGTCTACGGCGGCGGTTCCGCGAAGGTCGACGGCGGCGATGCGAGGTCCTCCAGCTCGACTCCGGGCGCCGCGAGGACGACGTCACCAGCGAGGTGCACCGCGTGCTGCTCCCCTGTCTCCAAGTCGTTGACCTGGTAGTTCTCCACGATCAGGGGGGCGTTGTCAGTGGCGTGTGCTTCGCTGTTCTTCAGCGCCCAGGACTGGTCGAGAGTGCGAGGTGCGAGGACGGGGGGTGTGAACGCGACGAGGCGTACGCGGGTGGCCCTGTCGCCGGGGGTCGGCCGCAGCAGTCGGGAGGTCGCGACGAGGAACGCGGGGGAAGCCCCGGTGAAGGAGTGCGCGGCGGCGTTGCCCTCCTGGGCTCGCTCGCCGGCCGGGTCGGAGCGCACCCAAGTCACGCCGTCCAGTGCCGCTCCGCGGACCTGCCAGCCGGCGGCGTGCAGCTCGAGGCGGAGAGGACGGCCGAGCTCGTCGAGGGTGAGGTCGACGGAGCCCGCGTGCTCGCCGTTGGGGGTGGTGAGTTGCGAAACGTAGCGCCAGCCGGAAGGGCCGGTGGCGCAGTGGAAGTGTTCTTCGCCGAGAAAGGAGTGGTCGTGCGGATCGTGCAGCGAATAGCGGCCGCGGGGCATGGGCGGTGTCCAGGGTCGATGCGGTGACGGGGCAGGCCTTCGCCCGGTGAGGAGGAGGGCCGGGTCCCGGACGCCTCCCGGCTCGCCCAGGGTAGGCGGCTCCGGCTCCACCCGTTCGAGTGGCCGGCCCTTCACCTCCCCGGCTCCGGGGGCGGGGGGCGCGCCGTTCCCGGGTAGGTCCGTCCGGCACCCGCGCCCACCCGCTGCTCTCGACCGAAGCCCGCGGCATCCAGTCGCTCAGCCGAATCCGCGGCATCCAGTCGCTCGGCCGAACCTCGCGGCGCCCGGGTTCCTCTCTGCCGGAGCCCGGGGGCTCGAAACCGGCTACGCCCCGCCGCACCGAAGCGCAGCGGGGCGTTGGACGCCGGCACCGGCCTGCCCGGACACGCCGGGCGGGCCGGTGGGTCGGGTCAGTAGCGGTAGTGGTCCGGCTTGTACGGGCCCTCGACCGGGACGCCGATGTAGGCGGCCTGCTCCGGACGGAGCGTGGTCAGCTTGACGCCGAGCGCGTCGAGGTGGAGGCGCGCGACCTTTTCGTCGAGGTGCTTGGGCAGCACGTAGACGTCGGTCGGGTACGACTCGGGCTTGGTGAACAGCTCGATCTGGGCGATCGTCTGGTTCGCGAAGCTGTTGGACATCACGAACGACGGGTGTCCTGTGGCGTTGCCCAGGTTCAGCAGGCGGCCCTCGGACAGGACGATGAGGGTCTTGCCGTCCGGCCAGGTCCAGGTGTGGACCTGCGGCTTGACCTCGTCCTTGACGATGCCGTCGATGGCGGCGAGGCCGGCCATGTCGATCTCGTTGTCGAAGTGGCCGATGTTGCCGACGATGGCCTGGTGCTTCATCTTGGCCATGTCCGAGGCCATGATGATGTCCTTGTTGCCCGTGGTGGTGACGAAGATGTCGGCGGTCTCGACCGCGTCCTCCAGGGTCACCACCTGGTAGCCGTCCATCGCCGCCTGCAGGGCGCAGATCGGGTCGACCTCGGTGATCAGGACCCGGGCGCCCTGGCCTCGCAGGGACTCGGCGCAGCCCTTGCCGACGTCACCGTAGCCACACACGAGGGCGACCTTGCCGCCGATGAGGACGTCGGTGGCGCGGTTGATGCCATCGACGAGGGAGTGACGGCAGCCGTACTTGTTGTCGAACTTCGACTTGGTGACGGAGTCGTTGACGTTGATCGCCGGGAAGAGCAGCGAGCCGGCCTGCTGCATCTCGTAGAGGCGGTGGACGCCGGTGGTGGTCTCCTCGGTGACGCCGCGGATCTCGGAGGCGAGCTGCGTCCACTTCTGCGCGTTCTCGGACAGGGTCCGGTTGAGGAGCTGGAGGATGACGCGGTGCTCGTCGTTCTCCGCGGTGTCGACGGAGGGGGCCGCACCGGCCTTCTCGTACTCGACGCCCTTGTGCACGAGGAGGGTGGCGTCACCACCGTCGTCGAGGATCATGTTCGGGCCGCCGGTGGGCGTGTTCGGCCAGGTGAGGGCCTGCTCCGTGCACCACCAGTACTCCTCCAGGGTCTCGCCCTTCCAGGCGAAGACCGGAACGCCCTGCGGGTTGTCCGGTGTGCCCTCGGGGCCGACGGCGATCGCGGCGGCCGCGTGGTCCTGGGTGGAGAAGATGTTGCAGGAGGCCCAGCGGACCTCCGCGCCGAGGGCGACGAGGGTTTCGATGAGCACGGCCGTCTGCACGGTCATGTGCAGGGAGCCGGTGACGCGGGCGCCGGCGAGCGGCTTGTCCGCGGCGTACTCCCTGCGGATCGCCATCAGGCCGGGCATCTCATGCTCGGCCAGCGTGATCTCCTTGCGGCCGAAAGCGGCCAGCGAGAGGTCCGCGACCTTGAAGTCCTGGCCGGTCGTGGAGGTCGTCGTCATGTGCGAGCTGCTCCTCGATGTCGAGATATGGGCTGACTGGTCCGTGCTGCGGCGCGGGACGGTGGTGGCGCCGACCACGCGGTGCGCGCTGTCGTCACCGGACACACGTGTCCCCTGCTCGCAGCTCAGTCCGTCGGAGGCCCTCTCTCCCTCGGTGGCCCGTCGTGCGGGCTCTCCCGACCGCCATCAGCAGCGACGTCTGACCCTACGAATTTACACCGCCTGTCCAGGGGACCGGATGGGCGCCGCCGACAGCAAGTACGGCTCGGGGTCGGTTTTCGGCCGCTTGCGTTCTTGTCGGTCCGGCTGGTTCTGTGCACCGTGCGGCCTCTGCGAGCGCGAGAGCGACCGTCGGCCCTCGCGAGAGCGGCCCGGCGACCGCCGTGCGCGGGCGCTGCCCGTCCGCGGGCAACGTGAGAACGTCTGCGCTACGGCACGTCCCGCGGTCGCGTCCGCAGCTCGACCGTGCCCGCGCATGTGACCGCGCACGTGACCGCAACTGCGACCGCGAGAGTGTCCGCGACCGCGACCGCTGCTCGGTTTGTCGCCACGTGGCGCGGCCCGCGTGGCGTGACGCGGCTGCGCGTGGGGGCTCAGTTCGGTTGCGAGAGCGTGCGGACGGGCTGCGAGAGTGTTGGGCTCGGCCGGGCCGCGAGAGTTGGGGCGGTCCGGTCGCGGCCGTCACTGCGACTGCGATGGCGTAAGAACCCACCCTCCACACCGGCTGATCTAGGAGTTCCACGTGACCAGTCCTGCCGAACCACGCGACGGAGCGTCGCCTCCGTCCGAGTCGGGGCGGAAACTGCTGGCCGTGACCGCGTGTCCCACCGGTATCGCGCACACGTACATGGCAGCGGAGAAACTGACCAAAGCGGCTGAAGCCCGCGGCATCACCATGAAAGTGGAGACACAGGGCTCCATCGGGGCTGAGAACGTACTGTCTGACAACGATGTCAACTCCGCTGACGGCATCATCGTCGCCGCCGACAAGGACGTGGACCTCAGCCGATTCACCGGCAAGCGGGTCCTGGTCGTCGGGGTGGCGGACGGCGTCAGCGATCCGGACGGCCTCATCGACCGCGTACGCCACGCCCCGGTGCACGAGGACGGGATATCCGCCGCCGCCTCCGGAAGGGACGGCGGCGGCGCCCGGCACAGCGAGGACGACGACGGCGCAAGCGGGGACGGCGGCGAGAGCGAGGGCGGCGGCGGGAGCGAGGGCGGCCAGGGCAGCCGGAACGGCAGCGGCCGGCGGAACGGCGGCGGCAGCGGGCTCGGGCGCGGGCGCGGCGGCTCCCGCGGCTCCATGACCGCAGGGGCCGCGCCAGGCCCCGCCGGGGCGAAGAGCCGGGAGCGCAGCGTCGGCTACAAGGCGCTGATGAACGGCGTGTCGTACATGATCCCGTTCGTCGTCGTCGGCGGGTTGCTGATCGCCGTCTCGCTCGCCCTCGGCGGTCACCCCCAGGCCGACGGCGGGCTGGTGATTCCGGACGGCAGCTTCTGGAAGCACCTGAACGACATCGGCACCATCGGGTTCACGCTGATGGTGCCGATCCTTTCCGGCTACATCGCCTACGCGATCGGGGACCGTCCCGCGCTGGTGCCCGGGATGATCGGGGGCTGGATCGCCAACACGGGCGAGCTGTACGACTCCAAGTCGGGCGCGGGCTTCATCGGGGCGATCGTGACCGGTTTCCTCGCGGGCTATCTGGTGCGCTGGATCAAGCTGGTCCCGGTCTCGCGGTTCGTCCGGCCGATCATGCCGATCATCGTGATCCCGATCGTGGCGACGTCGGCGCTCGGTCTGTTCTTCATCTACGTCATCGGCAAGCCGATCTCCTGGGTCTTCGAGAACCTCACCGACTTCCTGGGCAGCATGACCGGCACCAGCGCCGCGCTGCTGGGCGTGGTGCTCGGACTGATGATCGCGTTCGACATGGGTGGCCCCGTCAACAAGACGGCATTCCTTTTCGGCACCGGCCTGGTCTCCAAGAGCCCCGAGGTGATGGGCATGTGTGCGGCGGCCATCCCGGTGCCGCCGCTGGGCCAGGGCCTGGCGACACTGCTGCGGCGGAGGCTGTACTCGGACCAGGAGCGGGAAACCGGCCTGGCCGCCCTGTTCATGGGCTTCTTCGGCATCACGGAGGGAGCCATCCCGTTCGCCGCCGCGCGGCCCGCCCGGGTCATCCCGGCGAACATGCTCGGCGGCGCCGTGGCGGGTGGTGTCGCCGGCCTGGCGGCGGTCGGTGACAGCGTCCCGCACGGCGGCCCGATCGTGGCCGTGCTCGGCGCGGTCGACGGCATCGCGATGTTCTTCGTGGCCATCGTCGTCGGTACGGCCGTGACGTCGGCGGTGACGGTGGGCCTGGTGACGCTCGGTGCCCGTCGCGAGGGGCAGCGCGCCGAGACGGAGCGGTCTGCCCCGGCGGAGCACACCGGGGCCGCCACAGGTCCGAAGTCCACCGGTCCGTCCGCCGGTCCGGAGCCCGCCGGTCCGTCCACCGGTCCGGAGCCCGCCGGTGCGGAGTCGCCCACCGGTGCGGAGTCACCCGACGAGAGGTCGCCCGACGAGGGGTCATCCGACGCGGAGCTCACCGACGAGGCGAAGCCCGTCAGTGCCCGAACCACCGGGACCACCGGGACCACCGGAGAGAACGTGCCCACCAAGGAGAACGTGCCCGCAGACGAGGACGTGCCCGCGGCGGTGGGTGGCGTGGCGGTCGGGGACCAGGCCTCCGGTGCGCGGGGGCGGCCCGTACCGCGCCCGTCGGCGGCCACAGCCGACAGGGCGACAGCGGACTCGGAGCCGCGGGTGCTCTCCGGTTACCTCACCGCGCTGACCGTCGCCGAGCAGTTGGCCGCCGGAAGCAAGGAGGACGGTATCCGGGAGATGGCCGCGCTGCTGGGACAGAGCGGCAAGGTGGTGGACGGTGACGCGCTGGTGCGGGCGGCGCTTGCGCGGGAGGAGCAGGGCACGACGGGTCTGGGCGAGGAGATCGCCATTCCGCATGCCAAGACGGATGCGGTGTCGGCACCGGTTGTCGGGTTCGCGCGGTCGGCGGAGGGCGTCGAGTGGGGGTCGCTCGACGGGACGAAGGCGCGGCTCGTCTTCATGATCGCCGTGCCGGAGGAGGCGGCGGGCGATGAGCACCTGCGGATACTCGCGTTGCTGTCCCGCACGCTGATGGATCCGGCCTTCCGGGAGCGGCTGTTGGCGGCGCCAGACAAGGGAGCCGTGTTGCGGACGCTCGCCGAGATCGGGTGATACCGGCCCGTGAGCGACGACGAGGCCCGCTCCGCGTGGGCGGAGCGGGCCTCGGGCCCGGGTCCGGGTCCGGAGCGTGGCTTCCCGACGTCAGGCGCCCGGGCTCTTCACGTCGGACGGTTCCGTGGCCGTCGGCTCCACGCCCGTGGTCGGTTCCGTGGCCGTCGTCGGCTCCACGCCCGTCGTCGGCTGCGCGCCCGTGGCGCGGTAGATGTCCGGTTCCAGGTAGATGACGCGGGCGATGGGCACGGCTTCGCGGATGCGCTGTTCGGCCGCGTCGATGGCGCGGGCGATCTCGACGGCCGTGTCGTCGTGCTGCACGGCGACCTTGGCCGCGACCAGGAGCTCCTCGGGGCCGAGGTGCAGGGTGCGCATGTGGATGACGCGGGTGACGGTGTCGCCGTCGACGACGGCCGCACGGATCTTCTCGCGTTCGGCGGGGTCGGCGGACTCGCCCAGCAGCAGCGATTTGGTCTCCACCGCGAGTACCAGCGCGATGACGACGAGGAGTGCGCCGATGCACATGGTGCCGACGCCGTCCCACACGCCGTTGCCGGTCAGCAGCGCGAGTCCGACGCCGCCGAGAGCGAGGACGAGGCCGACGAGGGCGCCGAAGTCCTCCAGCAGGACGACGGGCAGTTCGGGCGCCTTGGCGCGGCGTACGAACTGGCCCCAGCCGAGCTTGCCGCGGAGCTGGTTGGACTCCTTGATGGCGGTACGGAAGGAGAACGATTCCGCGATGATGGCGAAGATCAGGACGCCCACCGGCCAGTACCAGTGCTCGACTTCGTGTGGGTGAGCGATCTTCTCGTAGCCCTCATAGAGCGCGAAAACGCCACCGACGGTGAACAGGACGATGGAGACCAGGAATCCGTAGATGTAGCGTTCCCGGCCGTAGCCGAAGGGATGTTCCTCGCTGGCCTCTTTCTTGGCTTTCTTGCCGCCGAGCAGAAGGAGGGCCTGGTTGCCCGAGTCGGCGACCGAGTGGACGCCCTCCGCCAGCATCGAGGCCGAGCCGCTGAAGGCCGCCGCCACGAACTTGGCGACGGCGATGGCCAGGTTGGCGCCCAGCGCGGCGACGATCGCCTTCGTTCCGCCTGATGCACTCACGTCTTCCGGGTCCTTCCTGCTGCGGATGCGGCCGTCCGCCCGGACGGCTCCTCCTGCGGTGCGGCCGTTTCGTCAGACGGCCACCGTGGCGCGGAAGAGCGTACCGTCACCGCGGATCCGCACCTTCTCCCCGGCGGGTACGAAGGCGGAGCGGCCGGGGGTGAGGGCCAGTTCGGCTTCGCCGCGAGCCCCTTCGGTGCCACCCTCCGGCCCGCCGTCACCGAAGGCCGCACCGTCGGTGCCGTGCAGCATGGCCGTCCCCTCCGTGCACAGCAGGATCTGTGCGGCGGGTGCGTGCAGTGCGTGCGGGGCCGCGCCGGGTACGAGAGCGAAGCGGGAGAGCCTGAACTCGCCTGCGGGGGTCTCGTAGACCTCCTCGCCTGTGCTCTCGTCCGCCTCGGGGCGGAGCACGCCGGGGTCCGTCGGCTCGAAACGGACGATGCGCAGCAGTTCGGGCACGTCCACGTGCTTGGGTGTCAGGCCGCAGCGCAGCACGTTGTCGGAGTTGGCCATGATCTCTACGCCGAGTCCGCTGAGGTAGGCGTGCGGAACGCCGGCCGCGAGGAACAGTGCCTCCCCTGGGCGCAGTACGACGTGGTTGAGGAGCATGGCGGCGAGGACGCCGGGGTCACCCGGGTAGTGCCGGGCGATGTCCGCGTAGACGGCGTGTGCGGTGCTCTCCGCCGCCGCCTCGGCGGCAGCGGCGACCGTGGCGGCCATCTCGTCCTTGTCGGCCGTCAGCAGGGCGGTGAGGACCTCGCGCAGTGCCTCGGTCTCCGGGTGGGCGCGCAGGATGTCGGCGTACGGTTTGAGACCGTCGACGCCGAGGCTTTCCAGCAGCGTTGCCGCCTCCTGAGGGTGGCGGAAACCGCACAGCCCTTCGAAGGGGGTGAGTGCGCAGACGAGTTCGGGCTTGTGGTTGGCGTCCTTGTAGTTGCGGTGCGGCGCGTCCAGGGGTACTCCGCGTGCCTCCTCCTCGGCGTGGCCCGCCGCCGCCTGGGCACTGTCGGGGTGCACCTGGAGGGAGAGAGGGGAGCCCGCCGCGAGGAGCTTCAGCAGGAACGGCAGCCGGGGACCGTACGTCTCCACGCTCCGCACACCCAGTTCGCGCTCCGGCGCCGCCGCGATCACCTCGGACAGCGGCTGCGGTCCCGCTCCGCGCTCGACACGGGAGGGCGCGCCCGGGTGGGCGCCCATCCACAGCTCGGCCTGGGGCTCGCCGGTGGGAGCCTCGCCGAACAGTGCGGGCAGGGCGGTGGTGGAGCCCCAGGCGTACGGCCTGACGGTGTTCTCCAGACGATCCATGAGGTGTGCGTTCCTACTCGTCGTGCGGTGGCTGAAAGGGCGTACCGCCACACCGGCACGGCATGGTGCCGGGCCGGTTCACGCCCAAGGGGAGTCGGTGTCGGCGAGCGCGAGGTAAACGGCGCAGAAATCGGCGGTGGCGATCAGTTCGGCCGCCGTCTGGAGGGGGCTGCTGCCCTCGGCCGGCTCCAGCTCGCTGAGCGGTGTGTCGTGCGCGTAGGCCAGGTCGCGGGCCGCGACGGTGGCGGAGTCGACGCCCGGGGGCGCCTCCCGCAGCAGCACGACGCGAGCGCGCAGGGCCTCGGGCTCCTCCACGCGGTCGCGGAAGAAGTCGTCACCTCCCGCGCCGGAGGCGTACGGGCCCGCCAGCAGTGCCCCGTGCGCGGTCATGGCCTCGGGCAGTTCGGCGGGGAGCGCCGGCCGTCCGGGGAGCGCCGCGAAGGCGGCCGACCAGTGGCGGGCGGCGGCGCCCGCGATCTCGCCCTCGCTCCACATCAGCGGGAGCGCGCCGGCCAGTTCGACGGCCAGCGTCTTGCCCGGGTTGCTGTAGGGGGCGATGGCGGGGCCGCAGCGCTCGGCGACCTCGTCGAGCCGGTCGGCGAGCGCGCCGAGGGCGGAGGGGCCGCTCTCGGTCAGCCCGAGCCGGTCGGTGAGCAGCAGCAGCGGCGCGAGGAGAGCCCAGAAGGTGCCGGGGGCGCCGACGGGCTGTCCCGCGTCGCCCGCAGGGGGGCCGGATTCGCGCCGGGTGCCGCTTTCCCCCGCTCCCGTGGCGGTGCCCTCGCCGTCTGCCGGCTCCCCCGCGACCGCGGTCGCGGGGGTCACGGCGTCCGCGAACCGGTCGCCCGCGGTCTCGGTGCCCGTGACCGCGTCGTCCGGGCGGTCCGGGCGCCGGGGCATGTCGGGAGAGGCGTAGATCTCGTACGGCCCTGGTGCCAGCGGCACGGCGAACCCGCGGGTCTCGCCCAGCGCGTCGGTCAACGGGGCGCCCTCGGGGGTCACGGCGACGACGGCACAGCCACGTCGGTAGGCCTGTTCTAGCAGCGCCGTCAGGCCGGGTTCCGTACCGTCCGGAGTGACGAGCAGCAGAAGATCCACCGGGCCCGCCCATCCGGGCAGCGACCAGCGCAGCGCCCCGGTGGCCGCGTGCGCGCCGGAGGGGCGCAACCTCGTGACGGGTACGGCGCCGTTGGTGAGGGCGCCGAGCAGGTCGGCGACGCACGCGGTCGCAGGCCCTGGCCCGGCGACCAGGAGCGCGCGGGGACGTCCCTCAGGGCGCAGCGCCTCCAGGCCCGCCTCGGTGGCGTGCCGCAGCCCTGTACGGACGCGAGCCCCGGCTTGTGCCACCCCGCGTAGCAGCCCGCGCACGTCGGCGCGGGCCAGCGCCTCGGGGGCGTCGAGGAGCGTCTCGTCGAGCATCTTCCGTAGCCTCCGATCGGCTTCCGGTCGCTTTCCGGTGGGTCCTTCGGCACGGCCGGTGATCCTTCGGCGCGGCCGGTTCTCCGATGGATCCTTCGGCACGGCCGGTTCTCCGGTTGGTCCTTCGGCACGGCCGGCGCCGTCTTCCGGTGCCCCCGGTGCGGTGTTCCCGCAGAGACGCAGAGGCGCAGCAGAGGCGGGTCGCCCGGCAGACGTCCCGGAGAGCCGTTTTGAGGGGACTCCCGGCGCACCACCCGACGGCGGCGCGTGCAGGTCAGCTGGGGCGGCGGGCCTCGTCCACCAGGAGGACCGGAATGCCGTCACGCACCGGATACACCAGGCCGCACTCCGCACCTTGGGTGCACTGCAGCTCGTCGCCCTCCTCACGCAGCGGCGCGTGACACGCCGGACAGGCGAGGATCTCCAGGAGTCCGGCTTCGAGCGGCATGTGTTCCTCCAGGTGCGGGGCGGACGGCGGCGTGCCGACTGCGATGTGGTGACTGTGCCGTCAGGGTACCGCCGCGGAGGGGGGACGGGGCCAGGGGCGCCGTCAGGCCTGAGCGTCCCGCTCGGTCTCCGCCCGCACGATGGCCAGCACCTCGTCCTTGATGCGTTCGACCGTCTCGGTGTCGCAGGCCTCCACGTTCAGACGGAGCAGCGGTTCCGTGTTGGACGGGCGGAGGTTGAACCACCAGTTCACGCCCGTGACGGACAGCCCGTCCAGCTCGTCGATGGTGACGCCCTCGCTGCCCGCGAAGGCGGCCTTCACCGCGTTCGTGCGGTTGAACTGGTCCTCGACGGTGCTGTTGATCTCGCCGGAGGAGGGGTAGCGGTCGTAGTGGGCGACCAGCTGGGAGAGCGTTCCCTCCTGCCCGCCGAGCGCGGCCAGGACGTGCAGGGCGGCGAGCATGCCGGTGTCGGCGTTCCAGAAGTCGCGGAAGTAGTAGTGGGCCGAGTGCTCGCCACCGAAAATCGCACCGGTGCGGGCCATCTCCGCCTTGATGAACGAGTGGCCGACGCGGGTGCGCACGGGCGCGCCGCCGCTCTCCTTGACCACCTCGGGCACCGCCCGGGAAGTGATCAGGTTGTGGATCACTGTGGCGCCCGGTGCCTTGGCCAGTTCCCGGGAGGCCACCAGCGCGGTGATCGCGGACGGCGGGACGGGCTCCCCCCGCTCGTCCACGACGAAGCAGCGGTCGGCGTCGCCGTCGAAGGCCAACCCGATGTCGGCGCCTGTCTGGAGCACCCGGTGCCGCAGATCGACGATGTTCTTCGGATCGAGCGGGTTGGCCTCGTGGTTGGGGAAGGTGCCGTCCAGCTGGAAGTACATCGCGTCCAGTTCGACGGGCAGCTCGGACAGGACGGTGGGCACCGTGTGGCCACCCATGCCGTTGCCGGCGTCGACGACGACCTTCAGGGGACGGATGCCCGACAGGTCGACCAGGGACCGCAGGTACGCCGCGTAGTCCTCCAGCATGTCGCGCTGGCCGATGGTGCCTTGGGAGGTGTCGCCCGCCGGAGCGCCGCCCTCGTCCAGCCACCGCTCGACCAGGGAGCGGATCTGGGCCAGCCCCGTGTCCTCGCCGACGGGGGCGGCTCCGCGGCGGCACATCTTGATGCCGTTGTACTGGGCGGGGTTGTGGCTGGCGGTGAACATGGCGCCGGCCAGTCCGAGTTCGCCGCTGGCGAAGTACAGCTGGTCGGTGGAGCACAGGCCGATCTCGGTGACGTCGGCGCCCTGGGACGCCGCGCCTTGTGCGAACGCACGCGCGAGACCCGGCGAGGAGGGCCGCATGTCGTGCCCGACGACGATCGCGGGGGCCTCGGTGACGCGGACGAAGGCGGCGCCGAACAGTTCGGCGGTCCCCTCGTCCCACTGGTCCGGCACCACACCGCGCACGTCGTACGCCTTCACGATCTGAGACAGATCAGCCACGGCCAGCCCTTCCTGGGTTGTCGGTCGGCAACGGGCACAAATCTACCCGTGGGTGTGACAGGCGCAGCGCGGCAGCACGGGAGAGCTACGGTTCCGGGGACCGCAGGACCCTCAGATGGCCGCGCCTGGCGACCTCCATCGGGTCGGCGTCCCGCCCGTCGGCGCCGCGCAGCCCTTCCTGCGGGGACGGGCCCCGGGGGTCGGGACGTGGCGTACGGGCGGCCTCACGCACGGCGTTGGCGAGAGCTTCGAGGTCGTCACTGCTGGGCCGGGCCGCGGCGGTGTCGACAGCGAGCCGTACGACCTCCCAGCCGCGAGGCGCGGTGAGCCGTTCGGAGTGCTCGGCGCACAGGTCGTAGCAGTGGGGCTCGGCGTAGGTGGCCAGCGGCCCCAGGACGGCGGTGGAGTCCGCGTAGACGTACGTGAGCGTCGCGACGGCGGGACGACCGCAAGCGGTGCGCGAACATCGACGTACAGGGCTCACGACGTTGGACCGTACCGCACTCTTGAGCGGGCCGCGACGACTCGCCATGACGTCACCCTGCCGTGTCGTCCGTGTTCGCCGGAAACGCCTGATCTGCTGAAAGACCCCAGGAGGACGGCTCGGACACCCTTCGCCCCCCGTCGTCCGGTCCTGTCCGAGCCCGCAAGAGGGCGCGATTCACCCGGTTACGGTCATTTCACACTCGGCGTTCGGCCGAAAGGGAAGCTCATGGGGGCAGAAGAAAACTCATGGGGCCGCAGGTGACCCGCGAGGGGGCCGCAAGGGGACCCGCGAAGGGGCCGCAAAGGGACCCGCAGGGCGACCGTCGGGCGCACGCCGGGCGAGCGGCAGTGGCCCGCACGAGGTGTCCCACGGTGACGCGGGCCGGGCCGCCACCCCACGGCAGGGCCCCGGCGCGCCGGTAGCCCCCCGCGCGACGTGGGCGGCGGGCTACGCTCGGGGGTGATGGACAGCCCCGTACCGCCGCGCAGGACCACTGCCCGGCCGCACAGCCGAGACCGCCACGGCCGTGGCATGCGCGGCCCCATCGCGCCACCCCAGGTACCGCTCGCCCTCACCCGTGCCGAGGCGTTCGACGATCTGGTGCGCGATTCGGTGGCCCGTCTGGAGCGGCACTGGCCGCAGCTGTCCGGTGTCGAGTTCGCCGTGCAGGAGGTGCCCCGCTCGGACAACGGAGAGGTGCGGGAGGGAGACGACGCCGTGCCGCTCGGACGGGTCACCGAGGGCGGCGGCACCCAGCCGGACCGTGTGATCGTCTTCCGTCGCCCGGTGGAGATCCGCAGCCGCACCAGGGACGAGCGAGCCCTCCTCGTGCACGAGGTCGTGGTGGAACAGGTAGCCGAACTGCTGGGCCTCGCCCCCGAGTCGGTCGACCCCCGCTACGGCCAGGACTAACGGCCCCGAGGACGGCGTAAACCGCACCGGAGGGACGCGGCGCGGGGGCGCCCCCCCCCCCCCCCCCCCCCCCCCCCCCCCCCCCCCCCCCCCCCCCCCCCCCCCCCCCCCCCCCCCCCCCCCCCCCCCCCCCCCCCCCCCCCCCCCCCCCCCCCCCCCCCCCCCCCCCCCCCCCCCCCCCCCCCCCCCCCCCCCCCCCCCCGAACTGCTGGGCCTCGCCCCCGAGTCGGTCGACCCCCGCTACGG
>NZ_JASKYT010000132.1:0-18576 GCF_041028275.1 Streptomyces sp. PU-14G | reverse complement strand
CGCTGCGGGTGCTGGCGGAGCTGGCCGGGTAGCTGGGCCCTGCCCCCCTGCTCGGGTAGCTCGGCCTTCCCCCCTCGCCTTCCGGGAGGCCCTCAGCAGCAGTCGGGGTCCAGGCCCGTCGGCAGGGTGTCGCCGCGGAAGACCTGGACCGTCGCGTCGTCGCCGCCCAGCGCCGCGACGGCCAGCAGCAGCGCCCCCGCCGTCCACGTGGTGCGCTCGACGGGCCAGACGGCCTCATTCTCGAACACGTACCCCGTCCAGTACATGCCGTCGTCGGCACGCAGGTGGCCCATCCACTGGAGCACGTCCAAGGCGCGGTCGGACTCGCCCATCGCCCACAGGGCCAGGGCCAGTTCCGCGCTCTCGCCTCCGGTCACCCACGGGTTGGGGACGACGCAGCGGCAGCCGAAGCCGGGCACCACGAAGCGGTCCCAGCCCTCCTCGACGCGCTCCTTGGCCGCGGGGCCGCGCAGGGCGCCGCCGAGGACGGGGTAGTACCAGTCCATGGAGTAGCGGCTCTTGTCGAGGAACCGTTCGGGGTGGCGGCGGATGGCGTGACCGAGCCAGCCCGCGGCCAGTTCCCAGTCGGGCTGCGGTTCCTCGCGGTGCTGCGCCATCGCCAGCGCGCACCGCAGCGCGTGGTGGACGGAGGAGGACCCGGTCAGCAGCGCGTCGGTGTGGGCGGTGCCGTCGGCCTCGCGTTTCCAGCCGATCTGGCCGCCCGGCTGCTGGAGTGCGAGGACGAACTCGACGGCGGCGGTGACGACGGGCCACATGCGGTCGAGGAAGGCATCGTCGCCGGTGGCCAGGTAGTGGTGCCAGACGCCGACGGCCGGGTAGGCGCAGAAGTTGGTCTCGCGGGACCGGTCGGTGGGGGCCGCCGCGTCACCGTCGGCGTAGGCGGCGTACCAGGAGCCGTCGGGCTGCTGGTGTGCGGCGAGCCAGCGGTAGGCGGCCTCGGCGCGGTCGTGTTCGCCCGCCGCGTCCAGGGCCATGGCCGCCTCGACGTGGTCCCACGGGTCGAGGTGGTGGCCGCGGAACCACGGTATGGCGCCGTCGTCGCGCTGCTGGGCCGCGATACCGGCGACGGTCTGCCGGGCCTGCCCCGCGGTCAGGACGCCGGGCAGTACGAGCCGCTCGGTGCGCTCGGGGCTGGTCACTTGGCCGCCGCCGCGCTCTCGTCGGCGCGGTGCCGGAGGTCGTCGGCCTCGGCCAGGCGCGGCAGGTGCGGCTTGGTCGCGTAGGCGACGAAGCTCTTGCCGATGAGGGGGTCGAGGGCGCGCTCGGCGAGCCGGGTGGCCAGCGGGCGCTTCATGATGTCCCACACCAACAGCTTGTGGTAGGCGCGCACCGGGAGCGCCGCCTGGTCACCGTCGCGGTCCACCCCGAACGCGCACTTGAGCCACCAGTACGGCGCGTGCAGGCCGTGGGCGTGGTGGCTGCCGTAGGGGCGCAGCCCGGCCCCGCGCATCTTGGCCAGGAGTTCGGTGGCGCGGTAGATGCGGATGTGGCCGCCCTCCACCTCGTGGTAGGCGTCGCTGAGCGCCCAGCAGACCTTCTCGGGACCGTACCTGGGCACGGTGACCGCTATCCGGCCGCCGGGCTTGAGGACGCGCACCATCTCGGCCAGGACGCCCTTGTCGTCGTGGATGTGCTCCATGACCTCGGAGATGATGACGACGTCGAAGCTGTCGTCGGGGAACGGCAGGGCGAGCGCGTCGCCCTCCATGGCGGTGGCGGTGGCGCCCTCGGGCGCCTCGCCTTCCTCGGCCATGGCCGCGAACCAGGTGGCGACCTCGCGGATCTCCTCGGCGTTGCGGTCGAGCGCGACCACGCGTGCGCCGCGCCGATAGCACTCGAAGGCGTGCCGTCCCGCCCCGCATCCCAGGTCGAGCACGCGGTCGCCGGGGGCGAGCGGGAAGCGGGAGAAGTCGACGGTCAGCACGGGCGATCAGCCTTCCAGAAGGTCATGCGGGGCGGGAGCGGGGCCGACAGGGCGGCGGGGCAGCGGCTTCGGCAGCTTCAGCGGCTTCAGCGGCTTTCGGCGGCGGCGTGTGCCGGCTCGACGGGCGGCCGCACCGCGGGCGGCGAGGTCTCGCGCGCGGGCGCGCCCATGGCGGCGCGGTAGCACTCCACGGTGCCGAGCGCCGCCTTCTCCCAGGTGAACTTCCGCAGCACCCGCTCCCGTCCGGCGGCCCCGATCCTGGTCCGCAGCGCGGAGTCGGACAGCAGCCGTACGAGCCCGGCGGCGAGCGCACCGGCGTCGCCCGGCGGCACGGCCAGGCAGGTGTCGCCATCGCGCCCCGCGACCTCCGGGATGGCGCCTCCGGTGGTGGCCAGCAGGGGCGTGCCGGTGGCCATGGCCTCGGCGGCGGGCAGGGAGAAGCCCTCGTACAGGGAGGGGACGCAGGCGACCTGCGCCGAGCGCACGAGCGCGGCCAGTTCGGCGTCGGTGATGCCCTTGACGAACTCCACGGCGCCGGCCAGGCCATGGGCGTCGATCGCGTCGGCGACCGGGCCGTGGGCGGGGCGTTTGCCGACGACGACCAGGTGGGCGCCGGGCTGCTCGGTCCGCGCCTTGGCCAGCGCCTCGATGAGGAAGACGAGGCCCTTGAGGGGCACGTCGGCGCTGGAGGTCGTCACGATCCGGCCCGGTATCTCGGGCACGGCGGGGTCGGGCGAGAAGAGGCGGGTGTCGGCACCGATCGGCACGACGTGGATGCGGTCGTGCCGCACGTCGAGGTCGTCGGCGATCTCCTGGCGGGAGGAGCCCGAGACGGTGACCACCGAGGGCAGGCGGCGGGCGACCCGGCGCTGCATGCGGGTGAAGCCGTACCAGCGGCGCACGGACGCCTGCTGCCGCCAGCCGGCCGCCGCCTCCAGCTCCAGCCTGCGGTCCACGGTGACGGGGTGGTGGATGGTCGTCACGAGGGGGGCGCCGAGCGCCCCGGGGCCGCCCAACAGGCCGTAGCCGAGGGTCTGGTTGTCGTGCACGACGTCGAACGCGCCGCGCCGCGCGGCCAGGTGGCGGCGGGCCCGCAGCGAGAAGGTGAGCGGCTCGGGGAAGCCGCCGGTCCACATGGTGCCGACCTCCAGCAGGTCGACCCAGTCGCGGTACTCGCCGCGCTTCGGGGTGCGGAAGGGGTCCGGCTGGCGGTAGAGGTCGAGGCTGGGCAGCTCGGTGAGGCTGAGGCGCCCGGACGCGTCGGGGACGTCGTCGAGCACCGGGTAGGGCTGGGCGCCGATGACTTCGACGGTGTGGCCGAGGCGGGCGAGTTCGCGGGAGAGGTGGCGTACGTAGACGCCCTGGCCGCCGCAGAAGGGGTTGCCCTTGTACGTCAGCAGCGCGATGCGCAGCGGGCGGTCCGTTACGGCCTGACCGGTCACTCGCGGCCCCCTTCGTCACTGCGTTCCGCCGGAGCGTAGCCGCTCGCGCTAACCTAGAACAAGTTTCAGGTTGCTTTTCGGGAGGGACGGCACCGGGCGGTGGCACCGCCGCGGACTCGTCCCGGACTGAAAATTTACCGGCCAGTCACTTCGGGCGAACCACCGGAGCAGGTGATTCGCGCCACCCCTGCGGGGCCTGCAACAATGCACGGCTCACCCCAGGGCTTCACGACGCCACGGAAACGGGACGAACAACGCGATGCCGACACCGCCGCAGCCCAAGCCCCCGCACACGGCCCGACCGAAGCGGCCGTCGCGCCCGCAGCCACTCACGCACGCCGTGACGCAGTCGCCGCCGCTGACCGAACGGCAGGAGGCCAGGCGCCGCCGCATCCTGCACGCCAGCGCGCAGCTGGCCCGGCGGGGCGGGTTCGACGCGGTGCAGATGCGCGAGGTGGCCGACTCCTCCCACGTCGCCCTCGGCACCCTCTACCGCTACTTCCCCTCCAAGGTGCACCTGCTGGTGGCCACCATGCAGGACCAGTTGCAGCACATGCACGAGACCCTGCACAAGCGGCCCCCGGAGGAGACGGAGGCAGCCGCCCGCGTCGCCAAGACGTTGATGCGCGCCTTCCGCGCGCTCCAGCGCGAGCCCCAACTGGCCGACGCGATGGTCCGCGCCCTCAACTTCGCCGACCGCTCCGTCAGCCCCGAGGTCGACACCGTCTCCCGCCTGACGACGGCGATCATCCTCGACGCCATGGGCCTGGAGGGCCCGGCCACCCCCGAGCAGCTCTCCGCGGTCCGCGTCATCGAACACACCTGGCACTCGGCGCTGATCACCTGGCTCTCCGGGCGCGCCTCCATCGCCCAGGTCAAGATCGACATCGAGACGGTCTGCCAGCTGATCGAGGTGACGGCGCCCGCGGCGGAAGAAGGCTGAGCCGCGGGCCCTCACGCAGCCGCGGGGGCGCCCTCACGCCCTCGCGGGTGCCCTCACGCCCCTGCGGCGGTGAAGCGGACCGGGGTTCCCGGCGGGGCCTGGGCAGCCGCGTCGAGCGCCTCGGCGGGCACGACGCCGACGACGGGGTAGCCACCGGTCGTCGGGTGGTCCGCCAAAAAGATCACCGGACGGCCCTCGGGCGGCACCTGCACCGCTCCCAGCGGCATGCCCTCGCTGGCCAGCTCGCCCTCCCTGGCCCGCTCCAGCGCCGGGCCCTCCAGACGCAGCCCGATCCGGTTGCTGGCCGCGGAGACCCGGTAGCGGCCGGTCAGCAGGGTGCGCAGCCCGCCGGAGGTGAACCAATCGTGACGCGGCCCCAGGACGACGGGCAGCACCAACTCGCGCGGCGGCGCCGCCCAGGCGGCGGCGTCGGGGCAGCCGGACGGCCGGTGCGCGGACGCCGCCTCGCCGAGGCCGAGCACGGCGCCCTCGCACAGGGGTGCGGGACCGAGCCCGGAGAGCAGGTCGGTGGCGCGGCTGCCCAGCACGGGTTCGGCGTCCACACCGCCGTCGAACGCCACGTACGAGCGGACGCCGTGGGTGGCGGCACCGACGTCGAGGACGGCGCCCGCGGGAACGCGGACGGGCTGCCCCCAGGCGGCGGGCCGCCCGTCGACCGTCACCGGGCAGGGTGCCCCGGTGACGGCGGCGACGGCAGGACGCAGGGCGCGCACGGCGCAGCCCGTCAGGGTGGTCTCCAGGGTCGCGGCCGTCTCCGGGTTGCCGAGCAGCCGGTTGGCGAGGCGGTGCGCCCCCGTGTCGAGGGCGCCGGAGCGCGGTACGCCCAGGTGCGCGTATCCGGCGCGGCCGAGGTCCTGAACGGTGGTCAGCACTCCTGGCCGTGCGCTCTCCAGTCCGTCAGCCATCACGGTCGCCTCCCGGGGCCCGGTCTGGACCCGGCTCGTCAGGGCCCGGCTCGTCGGGGCCCGGCTCGTCGGGGCCCGGCTCGTGGGGGCGCGGCTCGTCGGGGCGCGGTTGCGGCCGGCCCGCGTGCCCGTCCGGGTCCAGCGGGACGAAGCGGACACGCGTTCCGGGCGTGAGGAGGGCCGCGGGGGTGCGGTCGGTGTCCCACAGCACGGTCTCCGGCGCCGTACCGATCAGCTGCCATCCGCCGGGTGAGGAGCGCGGGTAGACGCCCGTGTACGGCCCTGCGAGCCCGACGGCACCGGCCGGTACGCGGGTACGCGGGTCGGCGCGGCGCGGCACGTGGTAGCGCTCGTCGAGCCCCGTCAGGTAGCCGAAACCGGGGGCGAATCCGCAGAAGGCGACGCGGAAGGTGGCGGCTGCGTGGATACGCGGGACCTCGTCCTCGCTCACGCCCCACAGCGCCGCCACGTCGGCGAGGTCGGGGCCGTCGTAGCGGACGGGGATCTCCAGCGCGCTCCCGGCCCCGCCGGTCAGCGGCGGCACGTCCCAGCCGGGCAGCTCGGCGGCCAGCCGGCGGGCCGCGCCGGCGCTGGAGAAGCCGTCCAGCAGGACGGTCTGGGCCCCTGGGACGATCTCGGCGACGGGCGGCAGGGTGCCGCGGGCACGGCGCCGCAGGAGTTCGGCGTGCAGGGCCTCGGTCTCCTCGGCAGTACCGAGTTCGACGAGCAGCCCGTCGCGGCCCACCGGCAGCACGGCAGCCCGTGCCGGGCCGCCGCCCCTCTCACCTTCCCGGCTCGTGCCGCGTTCCCCGCTCAGGCCACCGGGGCCGCGGCCGACCGGGCTCGACTCGTGCGCTCCCCCGCTCGCCTCGGGCGTGCTCCGGTTCACGCGAAGGCCCGGACGGTGACGCCGGCCGCCGCCAGCTCCTCGCGGACGCGGCCGGCCAGTCGCGCGGCGGCCGGGGTGTCGCCGTGTACGCACAGCGAGCGGGCCGTGCTGCGCAGCAGTCCGCCGTCGGCGGCGGCGAGTTCGCCGTCCCGCGCCAGGCGCAGCGACCGCTCGACCACCTGGTCGGGGTCGTGGAGCACGGCGTCCGGCTCGGTTCGGGGTACGAGGGTGCCGTCGGGGCGGTAGGCGCGGTCGGCGAACGCCTCCTCGACCGCGGGCAGTCCGGCCTCGGCCGCGGCGGCCAGCAGCCGGGAGCCCGGCAGGCCGAGCACCGGCAGCGAGCCGCCGGGCCCGCGCGCCGCCTCGGCCAGCCGCACGCCCTCGACGACGGCGGCGGCCTGCTCGGCGTCGTGGACGGCGCGGTTGTAGAGCGCGCCGTGCGGCTTGACATAGGCGACGGCACTGCCGGCCGCGCGGGCGAAGACCTCCAGCGCCCCGATCTGGTAGGCCACTTCGGCGGCCAGCTCGGCGGCGGGCACGTCCATGGCGCGGCGGCCGAAGCCGGCCAGGTCGCGGTAGGAGACCTGCGCGCCGATGCGGACGCCGCGTTCGGCGGCCAGTTCGCAGACGCGGCGCATGGTGGCGGGGTCCCCCGCGTGGTAGCCGCAGGCGACGTTGGCACTGGTGACCGAGGCGAGCAGGGCTTCGTCGTCGGTCAGGTGCCAGCGGCCGAAGCCCTCGCCGAGGTCGGCGTTAAGGTCGATCATCCGGTCCATCGCCAGCAACGTAAGCGATTGTTGAACAATCCGGCAAGAGGGCTCGGCGCCCGGTTCGCCCGGATGCCGCCGTCCCGACCGCCCCACCGCGCCCCCGGCCCCGCGCCGGCGCGCGCACCCATCCGAGGGAGACCCATGACCGCCGACCCGCCCGCCGGCCTGTCCGCCGCACTGTCGGACCTGGCCGCCGACCGCGCGCTGCTGGGGCGCACCAGCACGGCCGAACGCGTGGCGGCCATCCTGCGCGAGCGGATAGCGCAGGGCTCCTTCCCGCCCGGGACCCGGCTCTCCGAGGAGCGCATCTGCGGCGCCCTCGGCGTCTCGCGCAACACCCTGCGGGAGGCCTTCCGGCTGCTGACGCACGAGAGGCTGCTCGTCCACCGGCTCAACCGGGGCACGTTCGTCCGCGTGCTGACCGACACGGACATCGTGGACATCTACCGCGTCCGCCGCCTCGTCGAGTGCGCGGCGCTGCGCGGGCTCGGTGAGCCGCCGTACGACGCGGCCGAGGTACGGGCGGCCGTCACGGCGGGCGAGAAGGCGGCGGCCGACGGCGACTGGCAGGAGTGCTCGACCGCCAACATCCGCTTCCATCAGGCACTGGCCGGGCTCGCCGGCAGCGCGCGCACCGACGAGATGATGCGCGGCGTGCTGGCCGAACTGCGCCTCGCGTTCCACATCATGGGCGATCTGCGCCGTTTCCACGAGCCGTACCTCACGCGCAACCAGGAGCTCGTCCGCGCACTGGAGACGGGCCGGAAGGCCGCCGCGGAGCAGCTGCTGGCGGCCTATCTGGACGACTCGCTGCGGCAGCTGCTGGAGGCGTATCCACAGGAGCACCCCGCGGAGCGGTAGGTTCCGCGCGCCGCGTCGCGACGCCGTCCGAGTGACATGGCTCACTCTTGTCGGATCGTTCAACAATCCTCTAGCCTCCCGTGGAATTCGCTTCACAGAAATCCGCTAGGCGGAAGTCGCTTCATGGAAGGCGGAGGCGACATGATCGTTCTCCTCGGCGTCCTCGTGGTGGTCCTCGGCTTCGCGACGCGCCGCAACCCGCTGCTCGTCGTCGGAGTGGCGGGGATCGTCACAGGACTGCTCGGCAAGCTCTCCCCCGTCGAGATCCTGCGGACCTTCGGCGAGAGCTTCGCGTCCAGCCGTTCGGTGACGATCTTCGCGGTCACGCTCCCCGTCATCGGCCTCCTGGAACGCAACGGCCTCCAGCAGCAGGCCCGCACCGTCATCGGCAAGCTCGGCACCAAGCTGACCACCGGACGCTTCCTGACCCTCTACCTGCTGCTGCGGCAGCTCACCGCGGCCGTCGGCCTCCAGACCATCGGCGGCCCCGCGCAGAGCGTCCGCCCGATGATCGCGCCGATGGCCGAGGCCGCCACGGAACGCATGAACGAGGGGCGCCCGCTGCCCCGCAAGGTCCGCGAGAAGGTGCGCTCGCACGCCGCGGGCACCGACACGGTCGGCCTCTTCTTCGGCGAGGACTGCTTCCTCGCCATCGGCTCCATCCTGCTGATCACCGGCCTGGTCAACAGCACGTACCACACCCACCTGGAGCCCCTGCACCTCGCGCTGTGGGCCATCCCCAGCGCCGTGTGCGCCTTCTTCATCCACGGCGGCCGGCTGCTGCGCCTCGACCGGAAACTGGAGCGCGACCTGGTGACCGCGCACGCCGAAATGGCCGTGGCGCGCGAGGACGCGCAGGGGCGCGATGCGGAAAGCACAGAAGGCGGGGCCGCCAAGTGATCAAATCCGAGTGGTTCTTCTGGCTGGTCGGCGCCGTCTTCCTCGTCATGGCGGCCCAGATGCTGCGCGACCGCACCAACCCCAAGCGCCACGGCACCGCCGCGTTCTGGGGCCTGCTGGGCGTCTGCTTCTTCTACAGCACCTGGGTCAACGAGAAGTCCCTGCCCGCCGAGCCCCTGGGCGTGGCCGTCCTCGGCCTCATCTGCATCGGCGGCTTCAACCTCACCGGCAAGGGCGTACCGCAGACCACCGGCGAGGCCGAACGCGCCTCGCTGGCCGCCCGCTTCGGCGGCAAGCTGTTCATCCCCGCGCTGACCATTCCGCTGGTCGCCATGGTGTGCGCCGTCCTGGTCGCCAAGGTGAAGATCGGCGGCAGCCCCGTACTCGAAGAGGGCAGCGAGACCATCCTCGGGCTCGGCCTCGGCGCCATCGTCGCGCTGGCCGTCGGCATGTGGGTGCTGCGCGAGCGGCGCGTGAGCGTGCCGCTGCACGCCGGGCGCGGGCTGCTGGAGTCCATGGGCTGGGCCCTGCTGCTGCCGCAGCTGCTCGCCGTACTGGGAGCGATATTCCAGGCCGCGGGCGTCGGCACCCAAGTACGCGAGATCTTCGAGTCCATCCTGCCGGACGGCCAGAAGCTGGCAGCCGTCGCGCTGTACTGCGCGGGCATGTTCCTCTTCACCGTCATCATGGGCAACGCCTTCGCCGCCTTCCCCGTCATGACCGCGGCCGTCGGCTGGCCCGTCCTGATCGAGCAGATGAACGGCGACCCGGCCGCCGTCCTCGCGGTCGGCATGCTCGCCGGGTTCTGCGGCACCCTGTGCACGCCCATGGCGGCCAACTTCAACATCGTCCCCGCGGCGCTGCTCGAACTGAGGGACCAGTACGGGCCCATCAAGGCCCAGGCCCCCACCGCGGTGGCGCTGCTGGCCTGCAACATCGCCATCGTCTACCTCTTCGCCTTCTAGGAGCGGCCCCGTGACTGCGCCCCCGCCCGCCGCACCCGACCCCTCCTCCCCCGTGCACGTGCTGGTCACCGGCTTCGCACCGTTCGACGGCGAGGAGGTCAACCCCTCCTGGCAGGCCGCCGAACTGCTCGCCGCCGACCCCCCGCCCGGAATCCGGGTGCGGGCGGTACGGATCAGCTGCGTCTTCGGCACGGCCCTGGAAGAGCTGCGCGCCGCCGTCCAGGACGCCGGGCCCGACCTCGACCTGGTGGTGTGCCTGGGCCAGGCGGGCGGTCGCACCGAGCTGACGGTCGAACGCGTCGCCCTCAACGTCGACGACGCCCGCATACCCGACAACGCCGGCCGCCAGCCCGTGGACGAGCCCGTGGTGGCGGGCGGCCCCGCCGCCTACTTCAGCACCCTGCCCCTCAAGGCCTGCGTCGCCGCGGCGCGGGACGCGGGCGTCCCCGCCTCCGTCTCCCAGACGGCGGGCACCTTCGTGTGCAACCACCTCTTCTACGGACTCGCGCACCTGCTGGCCACCGAACGCCCCTCGGTGCGCGGCGGTTTCGTCCACGTCCCCTACACGCCGCAGCAGGCCGCCGCCCACACCCCGGCCCCGCCCTCGCTGTCCGCAGGCGACGCCGCGCGCGGCCTGGCCGCCATGGTGGCCACCGCGGCACGCACAACGGTCGACCTCCGTGTGACGGGAGGAGCGACACATTGAGCGGCACGACCGGACCGAAGGGCGGCATGAAGGGCGTCGGGAGCGTCGGGGACGCTGAGAGCACCGAGGGCGCGAGGAGCCGGCGTGCGCGGTGGGAGGCGCTGGTGGAGCGGCTGCCCCACTTCGCCGAGGTCGCCCTCGCCAACGTCACCCGGGAGTATCCCAACGCCCCGGCGCACCTGCTGGCGGGGAGCGAGGAACTGGTGGAGCCGCGGCGGTTCCACCCCGCCTTCTACGGCGCCTACGACTGGCACTCGTCCGTGCACATGCACTGGCTGCTCATGCGGTCACTGCGGCTGCCGTGGAACGGTGCCGAACCGGCCGTACGGGAGGCGGTGGTGCGCGCCCTCGATCAGCACCTGACGCCCGAAGCGCTGACGGCCGAGAGCACCTACCTGCGGGCCCACCCCTCGTTCGAGCGGCCCTACGGCTGGGCATGGCTGCTGGCGCTCACCGGTGAGAGCGGCGCGTGCGCGGAGACGGGCATCGGCCTGGCGGCGGAGCAGCGCCCCGGCACGGAGCGGCACGCCGGAGCGGAACCGCACAGCGGGGCGGCAGCGTGGCGGGCGGGTCTCGTCCCCGCCGCCGAGACCGTCGCCGACCTGATCCTGGGCTGGCTGCCGAAGGCCACCTATCCCGTGCGGCACGGCACCCACGCCAACAGCGCGTTCGCCCTGGGCCTGGTGCTCGACAGTGCCGAACGGGCCGGGCAGCCGCACCTGGTGGCGCCGGTGGCCGCGAAGGTCCGCGAGTGGTATCTGCCCGACCACGGCGCGGCCACCCGCTGGGAGCCGTCCGGGCAGGACTTCCTCTCCCCGCTGCTGTGCGAGGCGGACACCGTGCGCCGCGTGCTGCCGGAAGAGGAGTTCGCCGCATGGCTGGGCCGGTTCCTGCCGGAGCTGGACGACGCGAGGGGAGCGGACTTCCTTTCGCCACCGCACATCTCGGACACCGCCGACCCCCAGATCGGTCACCTGCTCGGCCTCTGCCTCAGCCGCTCCGCGGCCCTGCGCGGCATCGCCGGCGCGCTCCCTTCCGGCGATCCGCGTCTCGCCGCTCTGCACGCGTCCGCCGACGCCCATCTCGATGCGGCGCTCCCCGCCACCACGTCGGGGGACTTCACCACGGACCACTGGCTGGCGACGTTCGCGGCCCTCGCGCTGGGCAGCGGCATCACGGACTGAAGGGGAGGCCGCTCGCGGTCAGTCCAGGAGCGGTCGCACCTCCTGGGCGGCGAAGCGGACGAAGGCCTCGGGGTCGGGCTCGTCGGCCGTCGGCTGGAGGACGACCGTGTCCGCGCCCGCCGCGACCGCTTCCCCGACCGCCGCGGCGACCGCGGCGGCGTCGCCCGCGACCCCCGGCCCCGTCTCGGGGTCGTGGCCCTCGCGCAGCCGCTCGGCGCGCAGCCGGGCCGCCGCGTCGGGGCCCGTGGCGGTGCTGAGATAGTGGACGATCTCGTGGTGGCCTGTGCGGGAGGCCGCCGCGCGGCCCTCCTCGACGAGGTGCCGCGCGTGCCGGATGCCGTCCGGTGCGGTGTTGGCGTCGAGCACCGTGCCGTCCGCGGCCTCGCCGCTCAGCCGCAGCGAGCGCGGCCCGCGCGCGCCCGCGAACACGGCCGTGTCCGCGGGGTCGTCGGCCGGAGGCCAGTCCAGGGCGACGTCGTCGAGCCGCACGTACCGGCCCTCGACCGTGACCCGCTCACCGCGCAGCAGCGCCCGCATGGCGTCGAGGTGCTCCCGCAGCAGCGTGACGGGCGAGTCGGCACGCGCGCCGACCTGCCCCATCCACTCCTGCACCCCGTGTCCGAGGCCGACGGCGAAGCGGCCGGGGAAGAGCCGGCGCAGGGTGGCCGTCTCCATGGTGGTCAGCGCGACGTTGCGCAGCGGGACGGGGAGCAGGCCCACGCCCACCCGCAGCCGCTCCGTCCAGGCGAGCGCGGCGGCGGCGCCCGCGATGCCGCTCTCGAAGAAGCAGTCCTCCCACAGCCACAGTTGGTCCAGCCCGGCCTCGTCCGCGGCTCGGGCGATGTTCCGCAGGCGTTCCGGCGGGAGTTGGGGACGGAAGACAGCACCAAGAGACGTCATGCTGCTGTTCCTACCCCGCGCTGCGGACCTCCGGCAACGGAATAACGTCCCGCCCGGACACGAACGGCGCGGGCGTGCCGCTCACGGCGCGGGCATGTCGGTACTCCACCAGCCGGAGTCGCGGACAAGAAGCGCTATCTGCACCCGGTTGGACAGCCCCAGCTTGGTGAGCGAACGGCTCACATGGACCTTGACGGTGGTTTCGGTCATTCCGAGCTCCCGGCCGATCTCGGCGTTGGCGAGTCCGCGGGCGACCGCCCCCACGACGGTGCGTTCGCGGTCGGTGAGGATGGACAGCCGCGCCCTGGCCGCGCGGGGGTCCGCGGGCCGTTGCTCGGCGAAAGCGTCGATCAGCCGCCTGGTGACCGTCGGCGAGAGCATGGCGCTGCCGTCGGCCACCGCGCGGACGGCAGCGATCAGGTCGCGCGGGGCGGTGTCCTTGAGCAGGAACCCGGCGGCCCTGGCGCGGAGGGCGCTGTGGACGTACTCGTCACGGTCGAAGGTGGTGAGCATGACCACCGCCGGTGGGTCAGGCAGCCGGTTGATCTCCTTCAGCGCGGCCACGCCGTCGATGCCCGGCATCCGTACGTCCATCAGGACGACGTGCGGCCGGTGACCGGTGACCGCGGTGACGGCCGCCGCCCCCGTGTCCGCCTCGGCGACCACCTCGATGTCCTCCGCGGCTTGCAGAATCATCCGCAGCCCCGTCCGGACGAGGGCCTCGTCGTCGACGACCAGTACCCGGATCATGTCGGCAGCCTCACGGTGACGACGAATCCCCCGCCGGGTTCCGGGGCGGCGGTGAAGCGCCCGCCGAGCAGTTCGACCCGCTCTTGCAGGCCGAGGAGCCCCAGTCCGCTGCCCGGCATGGTCCGGGTCCGGCCGCTCCCGGCGTCGTTCGTGATCGTGACCTCCAGCGCCGAGGGCAGGTGCCGCACCACGACCCGGGTGGCGGCCCGGCCGGCATGTTTGTGGACGTTGGTCAGTGCTTCCTGCACGACCCGGTAAGCGGTGTGTTCCACCATGGCGGGAACGCCGCCGCCCGCCGCGCCCTCGTCACGCCGTTCGACGGGAACACCTGCCGACCTGGACTGGTCGAGCAGGCGATCGAGATCGGCGAGCGTCGGTCGCGGCCGGAAGGACTCCCCGTCCGGCTCGCTCAGTATCCCCAGTACGGCTCTGAGTTCGGTGAGCGCTTCCTTGCCCGTGGTCCGGATGAGCTCCGCTTCCGCCGCAGTCCTCTCCTCGGTGGCGTTGATCTCCAGCGCTCCGGCGCGGAGCACCATCAGCGAGACCCGGTGGGCCACCACGTCGTGCATGTCCCGGGCGACACGGGCGCGTTCCTGTGCCCGGGCCTGCTCGGTGCGTGTGGCCTGCTCCCTCTCCAGCCGCTCGGCCCGCTCGCGCAGTCCGGCCACCACGTGCCCGCGGGCGGTCCGCCACAGCCCGGCCGTGACGGGAACCCAGACGAACAGCGCCACGCCGCCGAGCGCGGAGGCGAACTCGACACCGGGCCGAGGTACCGCGACCAGCACGCTCGCGACCGACGTGAAGAGCACCACGTCGCGGGGGCGCCGGCACGTCGTCGCCGCCACAGAGGAGGCGACCGCGACCAGCAGTCCCGGCGCCCTGACCACCGCGTCGACGGCCGTGATCAGGAACAGCGGCCACCTCCGCTTCCGCACCCCCACCATCGCCACCGCCGCCAGGGCCCCGAGTACGGCGTCCAGGGCGTGGCCGGGCACGGCGGCCGGCCCTGACAGCCCGGGCCCGTACAGGGGCGGTCCGGGGAGGGCAGCCGGGAGGAAGGCGGCGCAGAAGGCGACAGCAGCAGACAGCCACGGGGCCGGCAGACGCGACAGCCTGGTCGGTACCGACGTCGGACCACGGTCGCGAGCGCGATATGTCACCAGCTCAGGATCCTCAAGGGGCCCCGGTCGGTCGCGGGCGGCCCCTGGCTGGGCAGCTCTGGCACACGGCCACGCAGCACCCGGATGCCGAGGGGCACCAGCACCGGGCACAGGGCGGCGGCCGAGACGACGCCGTCGAAGAGGCCGCTCTCCTTGAGCGCGCCGGTCCACAGCGTCCCCGCGAGAAGGAACAGCAGCAGCCGCGCCGTACCGAACGTTCCCGCTCGGTAGGCCCCCACGGCGAGTACCAGCGTTCCGATGTAGAGGCCGAAGGCGGCCGTGACGGGAATCCGCCACGGCCCGTAGGAGAGGTCCACGTAGGCGTCCAGCACCGTGCTGGTGGCCTGGTCGAGGCCCAGCTCCTCGATCAGTTGGAAGGCGGTGTGGTCGGCCCCGGCCCAGTACAGGCGGGAGAAGAGGCCCACGACGACGAGTGTGCCGCCGACGCGGGCGAGTCCAGGACACCGTGGGGCGACGATCCTGGCGAGTGTGATGAAGGCCGGGCACAGCACAACGGCTCCGCCTGCGAAGCACGCGTAGCCAGCCGTGACCAGTGCGGGGTTCGCCTGGTACGCCGCCAGTTGGGCGGGAGCGGCGAACGGCTGCTGGTCGAACCACGTCTGCTGCTCCGGTGTGAAACCTGCCGACCTGGTGGCCAGATGGCGCAGGAGCAGACCTGCGAACCACACGAGGGGGCCGAGGACGAGGGCTGCTCCTCCGATGCGCCTCCCGGGGAACCAGGCGTCGCGGTGGACGTGAGCAGGGGTTGGCCGGGTGCCGTCCGCACAGGCGGGCGTGTGGTGTCTGGACATGCCCGCCAGCCTGGGCGCCGCGCAGCGCGAGCACATCCTTCGATCGAGACGGGCGGGCGTCTCTTTGGTCGCAGCCGCCCGATCAGCAACCGTCCCGCGGGCCCCCACTTCTCCGTGGGCGGCGACCGCCCGGGCGCTGCGGGCGCGAGGTCCGCGACGAGGCCGGGCGCCCGGTGCGCGGAGGTGCGGGGCCCGGGGGCCAGGGGCGGGAGCCGGGTCACTCCTCCGGTGGGAAGACCGCTTCCCCCGTGTCGGCCAGGGTCACGGTGATGGCCTCGACGGGGCACCCCTCGGCGGCGGCCAGCACCTCCTCCGAGGGGGCACGCTCCGTCGCCACGGGCTGCGACTGGCGGGCCGCGTCCAGCCGGAACGCCTCCGGTGCGCCTGCGGTGCACATCCCCGAACCGATGCACAGATCCCTGTCCACCTCGATGTGCCAGCGGTCGGCCGTGGCCATGGGCGCTCCCCCTTCGCTGCTCGTCTCGGATTCCGGCGGTCCCGTCCCGCGCCTGTGCCCCGCAGGCCCGCAGGCCCGTAGCCCCGTAGGCCCGCAGGCCCGCAGGGCCCGTAGCCGCAGGTCCGTACGCGAGGGGCCTGCGGACCGGCGCTCACGCCTGGGCCGGCAGGTGGATCATCTTGTGCTCCAGGTACTCCGCGTACCCCTCGGGGCCGAACTCGCGGCCGATCCCGGAGTTCTTGTAGCCGCCGAAGGGGCCGAGCATGTCGAGGCTGAAGGTGTTCACGGAGTAGGTGCCGGTGCGCACGCGGCGGGCGACGTCGACGCCGCGCTCGGTGTCGGCCGTCCACACGCTGCCGGAGAGCCCGTAGTCGGAGTCGTTGGCGATGCGGACCGCCTCGTCCTCGCCGTCGTACGGCAGGAGGCAGATGACCGGGCCGAAGATCTCCTCGCGGGCGATCCGCATGGAGTTCTCGACGTTCCCGAAGAGGGTCGGCTCGACGTACCAGCCGGTCGGCAGCGCCTCGGGCGTCCCCCCGCCCGCCAGGACCTCGGCGCCCTCCTTCCGGCCGAGGGCGATGTAGTCGAGGGAGCGCTGTCGCTGGCGCGCGGCGACCAGGGGGCCCACCTCGGTCGCGGGGTCGAGCGGATCGCCCACGGTCAGGGCCTCGGCCGCGGCCCGGAAGCGTGCGGCGATCTCGTCGTAGCGCTCGCGCGGCGCCAGGATGCGGGTCTGGGCCACGCAGGCCTGGCCGTTGATCATCCAGGCGAACGGGGTGATGCCCGCCACCGCCGCGTCCAGATCGGCGTCCGGGAGGATGACGGCCGCCGACTTGCCGCCCAACTCCAGCGTGACGCGGGTCAGATTGCGGGAGGCCACCTCCATCACGCGCTTTCCCGCCGCCACGGAGCCGGTGAAGGAGACCTTGTCGACCCCCGGGTGGCCCACCAGGTACTCGCTCACCTCCCGGTCGGCGGGAAGGATCGACAGCACGCCAGGCGGGAGTCCCGCCTCCTGCGCGATCTCGGCCAGCACGTAGGCGTCCAGCGGGGTCTCGGGCGAGACCTTGAGCACCACGGAGCAGCCCGCCAGCAGCGCGGGCGCCAACTTGGCCGCGGCCGTGAACTGCGGCACGTTCCACGGCACCACGCCCGCCACCACGCCCACCGGCTCCCGGCGCACCAGCAGCGGGCCGAGCGCGCCCGCCCTGCTCTCCTCGTAGGGGAAGTCGGCGGCGACCTTGAGCGCCGCGTCCCACACCATCATCGCCGCCAGCGACTGCACCATCACGCCCGAGGTGTACGGGGTGCCGTTCTGCGCGCTGATGAGGTGGGCGATCTCCTCGCTGCGCGCCGCGAACGCGTCCTTGATGCGGGTGACGGTCTCGCTGCGCTCGGCCGGTGAACGCCCCGACCACACGCCCGAGTCGAAGGCCTCACGCGCGGCGCGCACCGCGCGGTCGACATCGGCGCGTGCGGCGTGCGGCACGCGCCCTATGGGCTGCTCGGTGTGCGGCGAGACCACCTCGATCGTCTCGTCGCCGGCGGGGTCGGTGAACGCGCCCCCGATGTAGAGCTGCTGGTGTTCGACGTACATGACCATGCCCTCCCTCTCCCGCCCCGGCGGCCACGCGCCGCGCACCGCACGCCACGCGCCGCGCGGTGCCGTGTGACGCCCGACACCCTGCTGACAGCGCATCAGAACTAGTACCAGTTCTAGTTCTAGGGAACAATGCCTGTGCCAGCCCTCGTCTCCAGGCCGGCCGGACCTCCCGGCGGCCGGACTCGCGTACGCAATCCTCCGGGAGCCGCCGCCATGACGGACGCGCCGCACGCGCCGCAGACCACCGAGCCGCAGCGGGACGCCGAACCGCCGCGCGTCACCGCTCACGGAGGCGGGATCTGGAGCATCCCCGTCCCCATTCCGGACAACCCGCTCGGCCACACCCTCGTGTACGTGATCGACACGGACGCCGGTCCCGTCCTGGTCGACACCGGCTGGGACGACCCCACCTCCTGGCAGACCCTCGTCGACGGACTGGCCGCCTGCGGCACCTCGGTGGACTCCCTGCACGGCGTCCTGGTCACCCACCACCACCCCGACCACCACGGCCTGTCGGCGCGCGTGCGCGAGGAGTCCGGCGCGTGGATCGCGATGCACGCCGCGGACGCCGCCGTGGTGCGCCGCTCCCGCACCTCGGACAAGCGGCAGTGGCTCGGCTACCTCGTCGGGAAGCTGACGGCGGCCGGGGCGCCCGAGGCACACACCGCGCCGTTGCGCGCCGCCCTGGCCGACGGCTCGGGCGGGCCGCTGCCGGGCGCTCGGGCCGCACTGCCCGACCGCGAGATCGAGCCGAACGCGCTGCTCGCCCTTGAGGGACGCCGCCTGCGGGCGATCTGGACCCCGGGCCACACGCCGGGACACGTGTGCCTGCACCTGGAGGAGCGGCATCCGCAGCAGCGACCGCAGCCGGGCGGAGCCCCCACGGGCCACGGCGGCGGCCGGCTCTTCTCCGGCGACCACCTGCTGCCCGGGATCAGCCCCCACATCGGCCTGTACGAGGACCCGGACAGCGACGAGACCACCGACCCGCTCGGCGACTACCTCGACTCCCTGGAACGGATCGCCAGGCTCTCCCCCGCCGAGGTGCTGCCCGCCCACCAGTACGCGTTCGCCGAGGCCGGGGCCCGGGTGGACGAGCTCACGGCCCACCACGCGGAGCGCCTCACCGACCTGCGCGCCCTGCTCGCGGCGCGGGAGCTCACCCCCTGGCAGCTCGCCGAGTCCATGCGCTGGAACCGCCCGTGGGAACAGATCCCGTTCGGCTCCCGCAACATCGCCGTCGCCGAAGCCGAGGCGCACCTGCGCCACCTGGTCAAACTCGGCCACGCGGAGGCCGTGCCCGGCAGCTCCCCCGTCACCTACCGCGCCACCGCCTGACACCGACCGCCTCCCTCCTCCCTCC